>JBAXJZ010000060.1:0-12664 GCA_037137595.1 Burkholderiales bacterium
TCACGACGTGGGTCTCCGTACAGACCCTGCAGATCGGGCCGCCCCGCGGCGGATTCAAGGGCCCGGGTTGCGCGCCGGGCTCGGCCGGCCTCCAATGGCGGGATGACGATCGCCGCCGTGCTCCGGGTCGCCGTCCTGCTGCTCGCGGCCGCGACCGCGGCCTGGGCGACCCCGTCTGCGCGCGCCGACGAGCCGATCCGCGTCGGCTCGAAACGCTTCACCGAGTCCTACGTGCTCGCCTGGGTGCTCGCGAAGGCGGCGGGGCCCGGGACGCCGGTGGAGGTCCGGGCGGGACTGGGCAACACCGCGATCGTCTGGGAGGCGCTGCGGGCGGGCCGCATCGACGTCTACCCCGAGTACACCGGCACGATCGACCGCGAGCTGCTCAAGGGCGACGGCGGCGCCGACCTCGCCGCGCTGAACGCCCGGCTCGCGCCGCTCGGGTTCGCGGCCTCGGTGCCGCTGGGCTTCAACAACGGCTATGCGCTCGCCATGCGCGAGGCCGATGCCGAGCGGCTCGGCATCCGGCGGCTGTCGGACCTCGCCGCGCACCCGACGCTGCGGATCGCGCCGTCCAACGAGTTCGTCGGCCGGGCCGACGGCTGGCCGTCGCTGGTCGCCCGCTACCGGCTGCCGCAGACCCCCACGGGGCTGGACCATGCGCTCGGCTACACCGCGCTCGCCGAGGGCCGCATCGACGTGAAGGACGTCTACACCACCGACGCGCGGATCGGGCGGCTCGGGCTGCGCGTGCTGGTCGACGATCTGGGCGTGTTCCCGCGCTACGACGCGGTGCTGCTGCATCGCGCGGACCTGCCCGCCCGGTCGCCCGCCGCATGGGCGCGGCTGCGCGCGCTCGCGGGCTCGATCGACGAGGCGGCGATGATCGCGATGAACGCGCGCGCCGAACTCGACGGCGTGGCCTTCGAGACGGTGGCCGACGATTTCCTGCGGCAGCGGGCCGGTCGGTCGGGCGTCGCGGCGACAGGCACATCCGCCGCCTCGGCCGCCGCGGGTGCGGCGGACGCCGCGTCGTCCGCGGGCGGCGCGTCCTCCGGCCCCGCCGGCTTCCTCGCGCGACTGCTCGCCCCCGACCTCGGCCCGCTGGTGCTGCGCCACCTGCTGCTGGTGGTCGCGTCGACCGCGGCCGCCGCCGCGATCGGCATCCCGCTCGCGGTCGCGGTCGCCGCGCGGCCGGCCGCGCGCGCGCTCGCGATCGGCGCGGCCGGCGTGATGCAGACCGTACCGTCGCTGGCGCTGCTGGCCGCGCTGGTCGCCGTCACCGGCACCATCGGTCCGCTGCCCGCGACGATCGCGCTGACCCTCTACGCGCTGCTGCCCATCGTCCGCGACACGGTGCTCGGGCTGACCGGCGTGCCCGCGGGCCTGCGCGACGCGGCCGACGCGCTCGCGCTGAACCGCGGCCAGCGGCTGCGTCACGTCGAGCTGCCGGTGGCGATGCCCTCGATCGTCGCGGGCCTGCGCACCGCGACCACGATCGGCACCGGCACCGCCACCATCGCTGCCTTCATCGGCGCCGGCGGCCTGGGCGAGCGGATCGTCACCGGGCTCGCCTTGAACGACGGTGCGCTGCTGCTCGCCGGCGCGGTGCCGGCCGCGGCGCTCGCGCTCGCGCTCGACGGTGTCCTCGGGCTGCTGGAGCGGCGGATGCGTCGGGCCGGCGGCGGTCCGTAGGCCTCGTTCCGCAGGTCCCGGCCGGGCGTTTCCGGAACCGGTGCGCTGCAAGTGCGGCCGACTTGCCCCGACCCCCGCGCTGCCCGCAGCATGCGGGTCCGCCCCCCGGAGCCCCTGCGATGCCCGACTTCGACTACGACCTCTTCACCATCGGCGCCGGCAGCGGCGGCGTGCGGGCCAGCCGCGTCGCGGCCGGCCACGGCGCGCGCGTCGCCGTCGCCGAGGACCACCGCGTGGGCGGCACCTGCGTGATCCGCGGCTGCGTGCCCAAGAAGCTGCTGACCTACGCCGCGCACTTCGCGCAGGACTTCGAGGACGCCGCCGGCTACGGCTGGACGGTGGGCCGCCCCGAGTTCTCGTGGCCGACGCTCAAGGCCGCGAAGGACCGCGAGATCGCGCGACTCGAGGGCATCTACCGGAACCTGCTGAAGGGCTCGGGCGTGACCGCGATCGACGGCCGCGCGGTCGTCGTCGACCCGCACACCGTCGAGGTCGGGGGCCGGCGCGTCACCGCGCGCCACATCCTGGTGGCCACCGGCGGCGCGCCGAGCCGGCCGGCGTTCCCGGGCGCGGCGCTGTGCATCACCTCGAACGAGGCCTTCGAGCTCGCCGAGCTGCCGCGCCGCGTGCTGGTGATCGGCGGCGGCTACATCGCGGTCGAGTTCTCCGGCATCTTCCGCGGCCTCGGGTCCTCGGTCACGCTCGCCTACCGCGGCGACCAGGTGCTGCGCGGCTTCGACGACGACGTCCGCTCGCACCTCGCGACCGAACTCGTCCGCCACGGCATCGACCTGCGACTGCACGCGACGCCGGAATCGGTCGAGCGGCTGCCCGACGGCACGCTGCGCGTCGCGCTGCGGACCTCCGCAGGCCTCGAGTCGCACGTCGTCGACGCGGTCATGCTCGCGACCGGCCGCGCGCCCGCCACGCGGGGCATGGGCCTGGCCGAAGTCGGCGTGGAGCTCGACGCCGACGGCGGCATCGTCGTCGACGCCTACGGCGCCACCCGCGTGCCGAGCCTGCATGCGGTGGGCGACGTCACGAATCGCATCGCGCTCACGCCGGTGGCCATCCGCGAAGGCGCCGCGCTGGCGGCCACGCTGTTCGGCGGCCGGCCGACCCCGGTCGACCACGCCGACATCCCGCACGCGGTCTTCTCGGATCCGCCGGTGGGCGCGGTGGGCCTGACCGAGCAGCAGGCGCGCGCGCGTTCGGACGCGGTCACCATCTTCAAGGCGACCTTCCGGCCGCTGAAGGCCACGCTCTCGGGGCGCGAGCAGAAGACGCTGATGAAGCTGGTGGTCGACGCCGACACGCAGCGCGTGGTGGGCGCGCACATGGTCGGGCCCGACGCGCCCGAGATCATCCAGGGCATCGCGATCGCGGTGAAGGCGGGGCTCACGAAGGCGCAGTTCGACGCGACGGTGGCGATCCACCCGACCGCGGCCGAGGAGTTCGTGACGATGCGCTGACGGGCGGGCCGGGCCCGCGGCTCAACCGGCGTCCCAGCAGACCCGCCAGAGCCGGCGCGTGAGCGCGAGCACCGCGAGGCCCGCCGCGCACGACGCGCCCACCGCGATCGGCGCGCCCACCCGCTCGGCGAGCGCGCCGAGCGCGAGGAAGCCGAGCGGCGCGGTGCCGATCGCCACCGTCAGCAGGCCCATCGCCTGCGTGCGCCGCTCCGGCGTCACCGCGCCGATCGTCAGGGTCGCCTGCATCACCGCGAAGGCCGCCTGCCCCAGACCGGACAGGAACAGCAGCAGCGCTGCCGCCACCGGATGCGTGGCGGCCGAGAACGCGCCGACCGCGACGAAGAACGCCACGCAGCCCGCCACGTAGGTGCGGCCCTGCGGCGGCGGCCGCGGCACCGCGGCGAGCGCGAGCGCCCCGATCAGCGTGCCCAGCCCGTCGCTGCCCGCGAGCAGTCCCACGCCGTCGGGCCCGAGCCCCAGCCGGTCGCGGCCGATCACCGGGACCATGCTGAGCACCGGCCAGCCGAAGAGGTTGAAGACCACGGTGACCCAGAGCGCCGCGGCCAGTCGCGGCACGGCGCGGACCTGGTTCGCGCCGTCGGCGAGGATCGCGAGCACGCCGGCCGCCGGCGGCGCCGCGGGCCGCGCACGCGGGCGGATGCGCAGCACCATCGCGATCGCGACGAGGTAGAGCGCGAGCGTGACGGCGAGCACGCCCGCCATCCCGCCGTGCGCGAGCAGGAAGCCGCCCGCGCCCGGGCCCGCGAGCTTGCAGGCGTTGCTCGCGCCGACGTCGAGCGCCATCGCCTTCGCCATCCGGCGCGTGCCGGCGAGCTCGCCCACCAGCGCGCGGCGCAGCGGGTTGTCGGCCGCCCAGACCACCCCGCCGATCGCGCAGGCGAGCGCCACGTGCCAGACCTCGAGGGCGTCGCCGGCGACGGCCGCGAGCAGCGCGGTCGACGTGGTGGCGAGGGTGCCCAGCATCGCGACGACGCCGGCGCGGCCCGGCACCCGCGCGGCCCATGCGCCGAAGGGCACGCCGAGCAGGCCGAGCGGCACCATCCGCAGCATCAGCATCCCGGCGACCGCGAAGGCCGAGCCGGTGCGCTCGTAGGTGAACACGCCGAACACCAGCACCTCGAGCCAGCGGACGAAGTAGGTGATCAGGCCCGCCGACCAGAGCCGGCGGAAGTCGGGATCGCGCAGCAGCGGCGCGTCGGCGCGCTCGGGGTCGGACATCGCCGTCCAGTGTCGCCCGCGGCCGCGCTCGGGTCATCCGCTAGACTCGATGGCCGTTCCGCTCCAACTCCGATCCGCCGATGTCCCGGTTCGCGCCCGTTCCGTTCCCGTCCCTCCGCGCCGCCACCGTCGCCGCGGCGCTGATCGCGGTCGCGGGCGCCGCCTCCGCCTCGGAGCCGCGCGCCGGCGCCGAGGTCTACGAGCTGGTCTGCCGCACCTGCCACGAGGCGGGCGCCGGCGGCGCGCCGAAGTTCGGCGACCGGAAGGCCTGGACCCCGCTGATCGCGGAGGGGTCGTCGTCGCTGTACCGGACCGCGGTGCGCGGCATCCGGGGCATGCCGGCCAAGGGCGGCCGGCCCGACCTCGCCGACGTCGAGGTCCGCCGTGCGGTCGCGTACATGGCGAACGCCGCCGGTGCACGCTGGCCGGAGCCGGCGAAGTAGCGGTGCCGCCGCCGCCGCGGCGATCACCGGCTGTCGCCCCCGGCCGGATCCGTCTAGACTCGGCGGACCCACGATGAGCTCCGCCGTGCGACACGTCCCGACCGCCGCCCGGCCCGAACCGGGCTCCCGATGAAGCTCCTCCTCGTCGAGGACGACGCCCAGATCGCCGCGCCGGTGCTGCGCGCCTTCGAACGCGCGGGCCTGTGCGCCGACTGGCTGACCCGCGGCGACGAGGCCGACGCGGCGCTGGCCGGCGGCGGCTTCGACGCGGCGGTCCTCGACATCGGGCTGCCCGGCCGGGACGGGCTCGACGTGCTGCGCCGGCTGCGCGGCCGCGGCGACCCGCTGCCGGTGCTGCTGCTCACCGCGCGCGACGATGTCAGCGATCGCGTCACCGGTCTGGACGCGGGCGCCGACGACTACCTGGTCAAGCCCTTCGACATGGTCGAGCTCGAGGCGCGCGTGCGCGCGCTGCTGCGCCGCGGCCGAGGCGGCCCGCCCGCGCCGACGCGGCTCGGCCGGCTGAGCCTGCGCCCCGACGAGTCGATGCCCCGGCTCGACGAGGTGCCGCTCGAGCTGTCGCCGCGCGAGGCCGGGGTGCTCGGCATCCTGCTGCGGCGGGCGGGCCGGGTGGTCGGCAAGCCGGTGGTGCTGCAGGAGCTGGCCGCCGCCGATCCGTCCGCGATGGACGTGTCCGACGCGGCCGTCGAGGTGATGGTCCACCGACTGCGGCGCAAGCTCGAGGGCAGCGGCGTCGAGATCCAGACGGTGCGCGGCTTCGGCTACGTGCTGCGCGAGCGCGATGGCTGAGCCCGCCTCCCGCACGCATCCGCCGCGCAGCCTGCGCTCGCGGCTGCTGGTCAGGCTGCTGCCGCCGCTGCTGCTGCTGTTCGCGGTCTCGGGCACGCTGTCCTACCTCGGCGCGCGCTACCACGCGAACGAGGTGCACGACCGCTGGCTGGTCGACACCGCCGAGGCGCTCGCCCAGCAGGTGACCTTCGCGCGCGGCCAGCCCTCGCTCGACCTGCCCGAGGCGGCGCGCAAGATCCTGCAGTGGGACTCGGCCGACACCACCTGGTTCCAGGTGCGCGGCGAGTCCTCCGGCCACATCGCCGGCCACACCGCGGTGCCCGGTCCGGCGCCGCACGCGCCGCTCGAGCGGTTGCGCCAGGCCGTGCTCTACGACGGCTGGATCTCGGGCGCCCACGTGCGGATCGCGACCGTGCCGCTCGCGGGGGCAGGCGAGGAGGTCGAGGTCCGTGTCGCCGAGACGCTGCGCAAGCGCCAGGCGCTCGCCGCCGAGCTGCTGCTCTCGGTGCTGCTGCCGCAGCTCGCGCTGCTGGTGGTCGCGGGCGTGGTGATCTGGCTCACGCTCGAGCAGCTCCTCGCGCCGGTGGGTGCGGTCGCGCGGGCGCTGGAGGCGCAGACCCACCACTCGCTCGAGCCGGTCGACGACCGCGCGCTGCCGGCCGAGGTGGTGCCGCTCACCCACGCGATGAACGACCTGCTGCTGCGGCTGCGGGGCGCGCTCGCCGCGCAGCGGCACTTCATCGCCGACGCCGCGCACCAGCTGCGCACGCCGCTCACCGCGCTGAAGCTGCACGCCGACGAGGCCGCGCGCGAGACCGACCCGCGCCGCCTCGCGCCGGTGCTCGCCGAGCTGCGACGCGCGGCCGATCGCGCGGTGCGGCTGTCGAACCAGCTGCTGACGCTCGCCCGCGCCGAGCCGAGTGCGCGGATCGCCGCGCCGCGTCGCATCGAGCTGCGCGCGCTGGTCGCCGAGGCGAGCGCCCGCTGGGTGCCCGCGGCGCTCGCGGCCGGCGTCGACCTCGGCCTCGCCGGCGGCCCGCAGGAGGGCGGAGCGCCGATCGAGGTCGACGGCGATCCGGGCCTGCTGGCCGAGGCGGTGAACAACCTGGTCGACAACGCGCTGAAGTACGCGGGGCGCGGCGCGCGCGTGACCGTCGGCATCGACCTCGACGGCGATCGCGCGCGGATCACCGTCGACGACGACGGCCCCGGGATCGCGCCCGCCGATCGCGGCCGCGTGATGGAGCGCTTCCATCGCGGCGCGCGCGGGGCGGGCGACACCGCCGACGTGCAGGCCGGCTCGGGGTTGGGGTTGCCGATCGTGGCCGAGATCGTCCGCGGCCACGACGGCGAGGTGCGGATCGAGGACGGGCCGCACGGGCGGGGCACGCGGGTGGCCATCACGCTGCCGGCGAGGGCCGGGGCCGCGGTCGACGCGTCGTCGGGGGCACGGCGCGCCGTGACGGCCTGACGCGGGGAGTCAGCCGGCTCTCGCCGGATTCACGTTCGGGACGCACGGGGCCGCGGCAAGTATGCCGCGGCCTTGCGCCGGGCGGCGAGATCGGCCGGCTCTCGCCGGATTCACGATCGGGACGCACGGAGCCGCGGCAAGTATGCCGCGGCCTTGCGCCGGGCGGCGAGATCAGCCGGCTCTCGCCGGATTCACGTTCGGGACGCACGGAGCCGCGGCAAGCATGCCGCGGCCTTGCGCCGGGCGGCGAGCGGTGCTCGCCGAAACCCCCGGCTCACCCCCGGCTCACATCACCGCGCCCAGGTACCAGGGCACGAACTCCTCCTGGCCGATGCCCAGGTCCTCGGACTTCGACTTCTCGCCCGAGGCCACCCGCAGCACCAGTTCGAAGATCTCGCGGCCCTTCTGCTGGACGGTGGTCGTGCCGTCGACGATCTCGCCGCAGTTCACGTCCATGTCGTCGGTCATCCGCTCGTAGAGCGGCGTGTTGGTCGCCAGCTTGATCGACGGGCTCGGCTTGCAGCCGTAGACCGAGCCGCGGCCGGTGGTGAAGCAGATCATGTTCGCGCCGCCGGCGACCTGGCCGGTGGCCGACACCGGGTCGTAGCCCGGGGTGTCCATGAACACGAAGCCCTTCGCGGTCACGGGATCGGCGTACTCGAACACGTCGACGAGGTTCGTGGTGCCGCACTTCGCGACCGCGCCCAGCGACTTCTCGAGGATGGTGGTCAGCCCGCCCGCCTTGTTGCCCGGCGACGGGTTGTTGTCCATCGAGCCCTCGTTGCGCTCGCAGTAGCCCTCCCACCACTTGATCCGTCGGATCAGCTTGTCGGCCACCTGCTGCGAGACGGCGCGTCGCGTGAGCAGGTGCTCGGCGCCGTAGATCTCGGGCGTCTCGGACAGGATCACCGTGCCGCCGTGCGCCACCAGCAGGTCGCAGGCCGCGCCCAGCGCCGGGTTCGCCGTGATGCCCGAGTACCCGTCCGAGCCGCCGCACTGCAGGCCGATGGTGATGTGGCTCGCCGGCACGCGCGAGCGCTTCAGCTCGTTGGCCTTCGGCAGCATCGTCTCCACTGCGGCGATCGCGGCCGCGACGGTCTTCTTCGTGCCGCCGCTGTCCTGGATGATCAGCGGCTTCAGCAGCGGCGATTCCTCGAGCTGCTGGGCGGTGAAGAGGGCGTCCATCTGGTTGCCCTCGCAGCCCAGCCCGATGATCACGATGCCGGTGAAGTTCGCGTGGCGCACGTAGCCGGCGATCGTCCGGCGCAGCACGTCCATGCCCTTGCCGTTCGAGTCCATGCCGCAGCCCACGCTGTGCGTGATCGGCACCACGCCGTCGACGTTCGGGAACGCGGCGAGCCGCTCGGGCGTGAAGTGCTGGGCGACGAACTTCGAGACGCTCGCCGAGCAGTTCACCGTCGACAGCACGCCGATGTAGTTGCGGGTGGCGACGCGGCCGTCGGGGCGCACGTAGCCCATGAAGGTCGCGGGCTCGGCGGGGGCGGCCACCGGCTTCACGTCGACGCCGACCGCGTAGTCGCGCTCGAAGGTCTCGAAGGCCAGGTTGTGCGTGTGCACGTGCTGGCCGGGCAGGATGTCCTGCGTCGCGAAGCCGATGATCTGGCCGTAGCGGCGCACCGGCTGGCCCTTCGCGACTGCCTTCGTCGCGACCTTGTGGCCGGGCGGCACGGCGTCGACGCAGACCAGGTCCTCGTCGGCGATGCGGGTGCCCGGCTGCAGCGGACGGGCGGCGATCACGACGTCGTCGGTCGGGTTCAGCCGCAGGATCGGTTTCTTGATGACCTGGATGGTGCTCATGGTGACGGTCTCGGTGGAAGCGCGGCCGCGTCGTCGCGGGCCTGAGAAGCGCGGATTATCTCGCGGCGCGGAGTCAGTGGTTCAGGACCCGGGGCAGCCAGGTGGAGAGGGCCGGCACGTAGGTCAGAACGGCCAGCGCACCGACCAGTGCCGCCACGAAGGGCCAGATCTCCTTCACGATCAGCCCGAGGTGGGTCCGCGACACGGAGCTCGCGACGAACATCAGCACCCCGACCGGCGGCGTGATCTGGCCGATCACCAGGTTCACCAGCAGCACGATGCCGAAGTGCAGCAGGTCGATGCCGACCGCGTTGAGCAGAGGGATCAGGATCGGCACGAGGATGATCATGATCGCCAGCGTCTCCATGAACATGCCGGCCACCAGCAGCGCCAGGTTCAGGATCAGCAGGATCACCCAGGGCTCGCTCGACACCGAGGTGAGCAGCGCCGCGACCTTCTGCGGTGCCTGCTCGACGCCCAGGATCCAGCCGAACGGCGCGGCGCCGGCGGCGATCACCAGGATCGCGGCGGTCTCGCGGCCGGTGGCCAGCAGGATCGCGGGCAGGCCCTTCCAGCTGAGCGTGCGGTAGACGAAGAGCCCCACGACCAGCGAATACGCGCAGGCGACCGCCGCGATCTCGGTCGCGGTGAACACGCCCATCCGGAAGCCGACCAGGATCAGGATCGGCATCGCCAGCGCCCACAGGGCGTCGCGGAAGGCCTGGCCGAGCCGGGCGCCGCTGAAGGCCGCGTCCTTCGGGAAGCCGCGCCTGCGGGCGGTGCGGTCGATCACCAGCATCATCGCGGCGGCCATCACGACGCCGGGGATCAGGCCGGCGATGAACAGGTCGCCGAGCGACACGTTAGCCTGCCACGCGTAGATCACCATCAGGATCGACGGCGGGATGATCGGCCCGAGCGTGGCCGCGGCCGCGCAGACCGCGGCGGCGAAGCCGCGGCCGTAGCCGGCCTGCGTCAGCAGCGGCACGAAGACGCGCGAGGTGGCCGCGCAGTCGGCGACCGACGATCCCGAGATGCCCGACAGGAACACGTTGCCGACGATCGCGGTCTGCGCGAGGCCGCCGCGGATGTGTCCGACGAAGGCGCGCGTGAACGCGAAGAGCCGCTCGCTGATGCCCGACTCGTTCATCAGCGCGCCGGCGAGCGTGAAGAGCGGGACCGCCAGCAGCGGGAACGACTGGACGCTGGTGGCCACGCGCTGCGCGACCACCGAGACCGGGATGCCGTCGATGAAGATGACCAGCATCGCCGAGCCGAGCATCGCGAAGCCGATCGGCACGCCGATGACCAGCAGCAGCACGAAGACGCAGAGCAGGAGGGTGAGCATTGCCGCGTCCCGTCAGGCCTGCGCCGAGTCGATCACCGACTCGGTCGCGTTACGGAACACGGCCTCGGGGCCCTCGTCGACGAGGATCATCGCGCCGTGGAAGAGCGTGAGCGCGAAGCCGATCGGCAGCGAGACGAAGATCCAGCCCACCGAGTAGCCGAGCATCGGCGTGAGGCTCGAGGCGACGTTGCTCGTGTGCGACCAGCCCGCATGGATCGCCGCGACGAAGATCACCAGCGCGGCGGCGCAGGCGATCGTGCCGCAGACTCGGCGGCCGGTCGCGCCGAGCCGCAGGATCAGCGCGTCGATCCGGATGTGCATCCGCGCGCGCAGCGCCGACGGCACGCCGAGCATCACCGACCAGACGAAGATCGTGACGACGAACTCCTCGGACCAGGTGAGCGGGTCGTTGAAGACGTAGCGCAGGATCACCCCCGCGAACAGCAGCACGCTCATCGCGGCCACGATGGTCATCACGACGAAGTCCTCGAGCCGCGCGAGCGCGCGGTCGAGGACGCGGAGGGCGTGCATCATCGGGGGGTCCGGGAAACGGGGGAGAACGGACGGACGGGGAGGGGCGGGACGCGACGCGGCGGGTCGGGGCGAGGCGCGAGGTCCTGCCGCCGCGCACGCCCCGCCCGATCAGGCGCTCACTTGCCGCCGCGCAGCTTGTCGATCTCGGCGCGCATCCGCTTCCAGTTCTCCGCGCCCCAGCGGGCCTCGAGGCGCGGATAGACGGCGGTCATCTTCGCGGCGAACGCGTCCCGGTCCGGGTTGTCGATGATCTTGATCTTCGGCGACTTGCGGATCTCCTCGAGCATCGACACCTCGCGGCCCTGCTGGGCGACGGTGTTCTTCGCCGAGGCCGCGGCGGCCTCGTCGAGCAGCAGCTTCTGCAACTCGGGCTTGAGCTTGTCGAAGCTCGCCTTGTTGATCAGCAGCGTGTTGTTCTGGAGCATGTGGCGGCTCATCGACAGCACGCCCTGCACCTCGTAGAACTTGCGCGAGTAGATCGTCGGGATCGGATTCTCCTGGCCGTCGACGGTCTTCTGCTGCAGCGCCGTGTAGACCTCGCCGAAGGGGATCGGCGTGGGCGCGCCGCCGAAGCCGCGGACCATCTCGACCCAGATCGGCGACTCGGGCACGCGGACCTTCAGGCCCGCCATGTCCTCGGGCTTGCGCACCTCCTTCGTCGAGAAGGTGAAGTTGCGCCAGCCCCAGTACCAGATCTTCGAGAGCGGCACGATGTTGTGCTTCTCGCGCAGCTCGTCCCACACGGGCTGCATCGCCGGGCCGGCGATGATCGTCTCGGCCTCCTTCCAGTCGCGCCACAGGAAGGGCGCGCTGGGCATCTCGAAGGCGGGCACCAGCGTGTTCAGCGTGGGCATCGACGGCGTCGAGATGTCGAGCGCGCCGGACTTCAGCTGCTGCAGCAGGTCGACTTCCTTGCCGAGCTGCTCGGACGGGAAGACGCGGATCGTGAGCGCGCCGTTCGACTTCTTCGTCACGTTCTCGGCGAACTCCTGGTACAGGTCGTAGGCGACCTCGCCGGGGTTGTTCGCGTGACCGAATCGCAGCGTCGTCTGCGCGGACGCGCCGAACGCGGCGAGCGCGAGCACGGCGGCCGCGGCGAGGCGGGCCATCGGGATGGGGGCGTTCATGGGGAGTCTCCTCGTGTGGATCGCATGCCGGCGGCCCTCGTCGGGGCGGCCTCGGCGGCGCAGGGCGCCACGCGTCGTATCGTACCCAAAGCGCGGCGGGTGCGCGGGTCAGAACATCGCCGCGCCGCCGTTGACGGCCACAACCTGCCCGGTGACGAAGCCGCCGGTGCGCCGGCTCGCCAGGAAAAGGAACGCGCCGGTGCACTCGTCGGGCAGGCCGACCCGTTTCGCCGGCGTCACCGCGAGGTAGGCCGCGGTCTCGGCGGCGGTGGTGAAGCCGTCGTGGATCGCGGTGTCGACGTAGCCGGGCTGCACGCAGTTGACGCGGATGCCCTGCGGCGCGAGCTCCTTCGCGAGGCCGCGGGTGAGCGACTCCACGCCGCCCTTGGCCGCGGCATAGACGGCCACGCCTCCGCCGCCGCCCGAGCGGGCGGCGATCGAGGTGACGTTGACGATGCAGCCGTCGCCGGCCGCGGCGAGCAGGGGGATCGCGGCCTGGATCGCCTCGACGACCGAGTCGAGGTTCAGCTGGACGATGCCGCGCCGCTGGTCCTCGCGGATCGTCGCGACCGGCAGCCGGCCGTAGGGAGCGCCCGCGTTGTTGACCAGCACGTCCAGGCCGCCGAGCGCGGCGGCGGCCGCCTCGACCATCCGCGCGGCCTCGCCGGGCACCGACAGGTCGGCGCGCACGACCGCGTGGCCGGCCG
>JBAXJZ010000061.1:0-12577 GCA_037137595.1 Burkholderiales bacterium
CGCCGCCGCGCCGCCGGCCACCAGCGACACGTCGAACGAGGTGCCGCCCATGTCGCCGGTGATGACGTCGGGGAAGCCCGCGTCGCGCGCGATCGCCGCGCAGGCGATCACGCCGGCCGCGGGGCCGGACAGCGCGGTGCCCACCGGCCGTTCGCAGGCGCCGGTCACCGACATCGTGCCGCCGTTGCTCTGCACGACCAGCAGCTCGCCCGCGAACCCGCGCTCGCGCAGGTCGCCGTCGAGCCGGCGCAGGTAGCGGCCCACCACCGGCTGCAGCGCGGTGTTCAGCACCGCGGTCGAGCAGCGCTCGAACTCGCGGATCTCGGGCAGCACCTCGGTGGCCGCGGTCACGAAGGGGTTGGGCCAGGCGGCGCGCACCGCCTCGACTGCGGCGCGCTCGTTGGTTCCGTTCGCGTGGCCGTTGACGAAGAACACGCAGACCGCCTCGCAGCCGGCCTCGCGCAACGCATGAGCGGCCTCGCGGACCTGCTCGAGGTCGACCGGCACCAGCACCGTGCCGTCGGCGAGCGTGCGCTCGTCCACCTCCAGGCGCAGGTCGCGCGGGACCGGCGCCACGAAGCCGCCGCGCAGGCCCCAGGTGCGCGGCCGGTCGCGGCGGCGCATCTCCAGCACGTCGCGGAAGCCGCGCGTCGTGATCAGCCCGGTGCGGGCGATCTTGCGCTCGAGCAGCGCGTTGGTCGCGACCGTGGTGCCGTGGACGATGGTGGCGAGCGCCCCGGGCGAGGCGCCGATCCGCGCGATGCCGTCGACGAAGCCGCGCGCCTCGTCGCCGCGGGTGGACGGCACCTTGACGATGCGCGCGGTGCCGGCGGCCTCGTCGAGGACGAAGAGATCGGTGAAGGTGCCGCCGACGTCGACGCCGACGACGGTGCTGCGGGCGGCGGTCATCGCTCGGCCTCCGGGGCGGGCGTGGCGGTCGTGGCGGCCGCGCCCGCCCGGGCCTCGGCCGGCACGACGTAGCCGAGCGCGGCGTCCTGCGCCCGCGCCTCGGCCGTGCGCGCCGCGGGCGGCCCCCAGCCGCCGCCGCCGGGCGTCTCCAGCCGCACGCGGTCGCCGCGCGAGAGCCGGATGCCGAGCATCTTCGAGCCCATCGGCGGCGCGTGGGTCGAGCCGTCGTGGGTCCAGGAGAAGCGGTTCGGCGCGGCGTCGCCGCCGCCGGCCACACCCTTGGGTGCCGAGCGCGCGCGCTCGCCGAAGAGGAAGGCTTCGGCGGCCTCCTCCAGCAGCTCGATCTCGTAGACCGCGCCCAGCCCGCCGCGGTGCTCGCCGTCGCCGCCCGAGCCGTCGCGCAGCGCCCAGCGCACGAAGCGCACCGGGTAGGCCGCCTCGAGGATCTCCAGCGGCGGGATCGTCGCCATCGAGATCGGCGCGTTGCCGTGGTTCAGGCCGTCGCCGTCCGAGTGGCCGCCGTGGCCGCCGCCGAAGAACGAGAACATCACCCAGCGCTGGCCGCGCCGCGCGGCGTCGGTGCGGTGGCCGGCGATCGACAGCGCGTTGATCGTGCCGTAGGCCTGCGCGGGCGCGCGCCTCGGGTCGGCCTGCGCGGTGGCGGCGAAGACCACGTCGATCATCCGCAGGATGGTCTCGGTGTAGCCGCCCACCGGCCGCGGCCGGGTCGCCGAGATCACGCGGCCGTCGGGGATCACGATCTCCACCGCGTCGAGCACGCCGGCGTTGGCCGGGACGTCGGGGAACAGGTGCTTGAGCGCGACGTAGCAGGCGGCGACGGCGGTGGCGCGCGAGATGTTGACCGGGCCCGCGCAGGCCGGCGAGGTCCGCGAGAAGTCGAGCGTCATCCGGTCGCCGGTCACCGACAGGTCGAGCGCGATCGCGAGCGGCACGTCGGTCACGCCGTCGTTGTCGAGCACGTCGTCGAAGGACCAGCGGCCGTCGGGCAGCGAGGCCACGTGCTCGTGCATCAGCCGGCGGGCACGCTCGCGCAGCCGGCGCATCGCCTCCAGCACCGTCTCCACGCCGTATTCGTCGAGCAGCGCCACCGCGCGCCTCTCGCCCAGCTCGAGCGCGGCGAGCTGGCCGGCGAGGTCGCCGCGCAGGCTGTCGGGCAGCCGCGTGTTGGCCTTCAGGATCGCGAGCACGTCGTCCTGCAGCTCGCCGCCGCGCACGATCCGCACCGGCGGGATCTGCACCGCCTCCTGCCAGCACTCGGTGGCGGCCGGGTTGTAGTTGCCGGGCACCGCGCCGCCCACGTCGTGCCAGTGCGCGGCCGACGCGAGGTGGCAGACCAGTCGCCCGCGATGGAACAGCGGCCGGACCAGCTTGAAGTCGTTCGCGTGGGTGCCGCCGTCGTACGGGTCGTTGAAGAGCCAGACGTCGCCGTCCTTCATGCCGCCGCGCCCGGCCGCGGCGGCGATCGCCGCGCGGACCGCGAAGGCCATCGCGCCCACGAAGACCGGCAGGCCCGAGGTGCCCTGCACCAGCGTGTCGCCGGTGGCGGCGTCGTACAGGCCGTGGCAGGCATCGTGTGCCTCGGCGATGATCGGGTTGAACGCGCTGCGGTAGAGCGTCGCGTCCATCTCGTCGGCGATCTGCTCGAGCCGGCCCTTCAGCACGGCCAGCGTGACCGCGTCGAGGCTCGGGGGGGTGGGATCGGTCATCGGTCGCGCCCCTCCGCGAGGCGCTGCTTGAGCTGGGCGAAGAGGCCGCCGGCGCGGACCATCTCCAGCAGGAAACCGGGGATGGGATCGCAGGCGAGCACGCTGCCGTCGGCGGCGGTCACCGTGCCGGCGGCGGCGTCGAACGCGACGTGCTCGCCCTCGGCGATCCGTTCGGCCCGCGGGCAGGTGAGCGCGAGCAGGCCGACGTTGAACGCGTTGCGCAGGTAGAGGCCGCTGTACGAGGGCGCGATCACCGCGGCCACGCCGAGGTGGACCAGCACCTGCGCGGCCTGCTCGCGCGAGGAGCCGATGCCGAAGCCGGGGCCGGCGACGATCACGTCGCCCGGGCGCACGCCCGCGGGGAAGTCCGGCCGCAGCGCCTCCAGGCAGTGGCGGCCGATGGTGTCGATGCCGGCCTTCATCGCGTGGCCGGGCGCGAGCTGGTCGGTGTCGACGTCGGCGGGGAGCCGCCAGACGCGGTGCGTCGCGCCGCTCATGCCAGCACCTCGCGCGGATCGGCGATCGCGCCGCGCAGCGCCGACGCGGCGACGGTGTAGGGCGAGCCGAGGAAGACCTGCGCGGTGGCCGAGCCCATCCGGCCGCGGAAGTTGCGGGCGGTGGACGAGATCACGGTGGCGCCCTCGGGAAGGGTGTCGCCGTAGCCCGCGCAGGCGCCGCAGCCGGTGGGCAGCAGCGTGGCGCCGGCCTCGCGCAGGACGGCCATCGTGCCCTCGCGCTCGGCCTCGGCGGCGTCGGCGAGGCTCGCGGGCGCGACGCGCAGCACGACGCCGGGCGCGATCCGCCCGCCGCGCAGCACGCTCGCCGCGGCGCGCAGGTCCTCGACCTTCGCGCCGGTGCAGGCGCCGACGTAGGCGACGTCGATCCGCGTGCCGGCGGCCTCGGCCACCGGGCGCGCGTTGGCCGGGCTGTGCGGCAGCGCCACCTGCGGCGACAGCGCCGACGCGTCGATCGCCTGTTCCTCGTCGATCGGCGCGCCCGGGTCGGTCCGCCACGGCGCGGGGTCGACGCCGGTCACGCCGTGCGCGGCGAGCCACTCGACGGTGGTCGCGTCGGGGGCGACCAGCCCGGTCTGGCCGCCGAGCTCGGCGGTCATGTTGCACAGGGTCATCCGCTCGGCCATGTCCATCGCCGAGACCGCGTCGCCCGCGTACTCCACCGCGCGGTAGCCGCCGCCGTTCATGCCCAGCCGGCCGATCAGGGCGAGCATCGCGTCCTTGGCCGACACGCCGCGCGGCAGCCGGCCGTCGAGCCGCACGCGCAGCGTCCTCGGTACCTGCAGCCAGAGCCGGCCGGTGACCATCACGCCGAGCATCTCGGTGGCGCCCACGCCGAACATGTAGGCGCCGAAGGCGCCCGCGGTCGGGGAGTGCGAGTCGCCGCCCACGCAGAACATTCCCGGGCGCAGGTGGCCCTGCCGCGGCAGCACCACGTGGCAGATGCCGATCGAGTCGTGCACGTGCGGCAGCCCCACCTCGGCCGCCCAGTCGCGCGCGATCCGCACGATGCGGCGCGACTCGTCGTCGCGCTCGGGCACGTAGTGGTCCATGATCAGCACGACCTTCGACGGATCCCAGATCCGCGCGCCGAGCGCGTCCATCATCGGCTTGAGCCGGCGCGGGCCGCTCGAGTCGTGGAACATCGCGAGGTCGACCGCGCAGTCGACGTAGTCGCCGGGGCGCACCGCGTCGCGGCCGGCGGCGCGGGCGACGAGCTTCTGCGCGAGGGTGGACGGTTCGGGGCGGGTCACAGGGCGTCTCCGGTCACATCCCGAGGTAGGCGCGGCGCAGCGCGTCGGAGGCGAGCAGCTCGGCGGGCAGGCCGGCGAAGCGCACCGCGCCGTTCTCCAGCACCACCGCGCGGTCGGCGATCTCCAGCGACTGGCCGACGTTCTGCTCGACCAGCAGCACCGCGAGGCCGTCGTCGTGCAGGCGCCGGATCAGCGCGAACAGCTCCTCGACCAGCAGCGGCGACAGCCCGAGCGAGGGTTCGTCGAGGATCAGCAGCCGCGGCTCGGCCATCAGGCCGCGGCCGATCGCGAGCATCTGCTGCTCGCCGCCGGACATCGTGCCGGCCTTCTGCGTCAGCCGCTCGCGCAGCCTCGGGAACAGCTCGAGCACGCGCTCGAGGTTGGCCGCGCGCCGCTCGCGGCCGCGCGCGAAGGAGCCGAGCTCGAGGTTCTCGCGCACGTCGAGGTTCGGGAAGATCCTGCGGCCCTCGGGCACCTGGATCAGGCCCGAGCGCACCACGTCGCGGTAGTGGGCGCGGGTGAGGTCGGCGCCGTCGAAGACCACGCGGCCGTCCCAGGTCGGCACGAGGCCGCAGACGGTGTTGTTGAGCGTGGTCTTGCCAGCGCCGTTGCTGCCCAGCAGCGCGACGATCTCGCCGGCCGGCACCTCGAGGTCGACGCCGCGCAGCACCTCGGTGCGGCCGTAGCCGCTCCTCAGCCCGGTCACGCGCAGCAGAGGCGCGGCGGCCGCGCCGCGGCCCGCCATGTCCGGCATCGCGCTCATCGCGCGGCCTCCGTCGCGCCGGACGCGCCGGCCGCCGCGCGCAGCCGCGCCGCCGTGCCGTGTCCGAGGTAGGCCTCGACCACCGTCGGGTCCGAGGTGACCTCGGCGGGCGTGCCGCCGGCGATCAGGCGTCCCTGCGCGAGCACCCAGACGTGCGAGGCGAGGTGCATCACCGCCTGCATCACGTGCTCGATCATCAGCACGGTCACGCCGTCGGCGGCGATCGCGCGGACCACCGGGATCATCTCGGCGATCTCCTGCGGGTTGAGGCCGGCGAGCACCTCGTCGAGCAGCAGCAGCCGCGGCCGAGTGGCCAGCGCGCGGGCGAGCTCCAGGCGCTTGCGGCCGGCCACCGTGAGGTCGGCGGCGGGCTTGTCGAGCTGCGGGCCGAGACCCACGCGCTCGGCGACCTCGGCGGCCGCGGCGAGCGCGGCGGCACGGCGCGGTTCGTGAAGGTGTGCGCCCACCGCGACGTTCTCGCGGACGGTCTGCGCGGCGAAGGGCTGGACGATCTGGAACGTGCGGGTCATGCCCAGCCGCGCGATCCGCTGCGCGGGCACCCCGGTCACGTCGCGGCCGTCGAAGCGGACCGTGCCGGCATCGGGCTCGAGGAAGCCCGACATCAGCGCGAACAGCGTCGTCTTGCCGGCGCCGTTGGGACCGATGAGCGCGGTGAGCGTGCCGGCGGGCACGTCGAGCGCCACGTCCTGCACCGCCTTCAGGCCGCCGAAGGCCTTGGAGACGCCGGCGAGCGACAGCAGCGGCTCAGCCATCGCGGCGCTCCGTGGCGGCAGCGGAGGGCGGCGCGGCGGTCGAACCGGTCGCCGTCGATGCGCGGGCCGCCGCCGGACGCGCCGGCCCGAGGCCCGACCCCGCACCCGGCTCGCCCGACCGCGAGCCGAAGGCCTCGCGCAGCGTGCGACCGGCGCCCGACAGCCCGCGCGGCAGGAAGGTCACGATCGCCACCAGCACCACGCCGTAGACCACCATGTTGAGGCCCGGGAGCTGGCCGAACAGGCCGCGGGTGAACTCGGCGAGCAGGTGCAGCGCGAACGCGCCCAGCACCGGCCCCCAGAGCGTTCCCATGCCGCCCACGATCGCCGCCACCAGCGCCTCGACCGAGGTGGCCGGTCCGTAGGCGATGCCCGGGTCGATGTACTGGAAGAGCTGCACGTAGAACGCGCCGCCGGCGCCCATCAGCCCGCCCGACAGCGCGATCGCGCCGAGCTTGATCGAGAACGGATCGACGCCCACCGCGCGCGCGGCGTCCTCGTTGTCGCGGACCGCCTGCAGCCGCGCGCCGAAGCGCGAGTGCCGCAGCCAGGCGGTGACCACGAGCGCGACGACGACGAAGGCGAGCGCCAGCGCGGCGTATCCCTGGCGCGAGGGGAACTGCATCTGCGCGAACGACGCCTTCAGCGGCAGCATCATGCCGACGCCGCCGCCGGTGAACTCGACCGAGACCGCGAGGATGCGGAAGACCTCGGCGAAGGCCAGCGTCACCAGCGCGAAGTAGGAGCCCTTCAGGCCGTAGCGGAAGCTGAGCGCGCCGACGGCCGTGCCCACGGCCGCGGCGGCGGCGACCGCCAGCGGCAGCGCGACCCAGGCGTTCAGCCCGCCCGCGGTCTGTGCGATGGCCTGCACGTAGGCGCCGGTGCCGAAGAAGAGCGCGTGGCCGAACGAGAACTGGCCGCCGTAGCCGCCCAGCACGTTCCACGCCTGCGCGAGCAGCGCCGCGTAGAGCGACATCGCGACGAAAGTCAGCGTCACGCCCGAGGTGGTCGTCGCCAGCAGCGCGGCGACCGCGGCGGCGAAGACGGCGATGGCGGCGAGATCGCGCGCCATCGTCAGGCCTTCGCCCCGAACAGGCCCTGCGGCCGGAACAGCAGCACCGCGATGAAGATCGCGAAGATGCCGATCTGGCCCAGCGACTCGCCGAGGAAGAGACCGCCCAGCGACTCGACCACGCCGATCAGCAGGCCGCCCGCCAGCGCGCCGGCGAAGCTGCCCATGCCGCCCAGCACGACGATCGTGAACGCCACCAGCACGAAGCCCGAGCCGACCTGCGGGTTCACGTAGTAGGCCGGCAGCAGGAAGCAGGCCGCCGCGCCCAGGCAGGCGAGCCCGATGCCGTAGCTCGTGGCGTAGACGTGGTCGACGTCGATGCCCATCAGTTTCGCGCCCTGCTTCTCCTTGGCCACGGCGCGGATCGCGCGGCCGAGGTCCGTGCGCGAGACGATCCACAGCAGCACCGCCGAGGCGGCGAGCGCGCCGGCGAAGGCGACCACCTTCGGCAGCGCGATCGCCGCCGGGCCGATGGGCACGACCGACAGCGTGTACGGCGTCTCGATGGTCCGCGTGTCCGAGCGGAAGGCCATCAGCGCGAGGTTCTCCATCACGATCGACAGCCCGAGCGTGACCAGCAGGATGTTCTCGTCCTTGCCGTGGCTCGCCCGGTTGATGATCAGCCGCTGCAGCGCGTAGCCGAGCGCGAACATCGCCGGCACCACGATCGGCAGCGCGAGGTAGGGGTCGATGCCGAAGTTCGCCTTCAGCAGGTAGACCCCGTAGAGCGCGAGCATCAGCGAGGCGCCGTGCGCGAAGTTCACGATGTGCAGCACGCCGTAGATCAGCGTGAGGCCGAGCGCGACCAGCGCGTAGACCGCGCCGGTCGTGAGCCCGTTGAGCACCGACGGGAACAGGACGTCGAACGACAGCACGGCGCGGTTCCTGGCGGCCTCAGCCCTTGAGCGGGAAGACCGGCTCGGCCTCGCGGTAGTCGCGCGGGATGATCACCTTGATGTCGCCCTTGATCACCTGCGTCATCAGCGGCTGCGCGCCCTGGTTCTGGCCGTCGACGAACTTCGTCGGACCGTAGGGCATGATGTGGTCGGAGAAGGTGCTCGAGGCGAGTGCGTCGATGATCGCCGCGCGGTCGGTCGACTTGGCGCGCTCGATCGCGTCGGCCAGCAGACGCGTCGCGGTGTAGGTCATGAAGACCTCGTAGCTGAAGAACAGGCCCTTGGCCTCGATGCGCTTCTTCAGCTCGGCCGAGCGCTTGTCCTTCGGGTTGAACCAGTGGTTGCAGTCGATGATGCCGTTCGACGCCTCCGGGAACTCCTTCAGGAACTTGTAGCTCGAGGCCGCGCCGCCCAGCACCGAGTAGATCGCCTTGGGCTGCACCTTCTGCTGCTGCATGGTGCGCACCAGCAGCGCGTACTCGTTGTAGTAGTTCGCCGGGATGACGATGTCCGGGTTCACCGACTTCATCCGCAGCACGATGTTGTTGAAGTCGCGGGTGGGGTTCGCGTGCTTGACCACCTCCTTCACGTCGTAGCCGTAGCCGGGCAGCTCGCGCGACAGCAGGTTCGCCGTGCCGGTGCCGAACAGCGACTCCTCGTGGATGATCATCACCGACTTCGCCGGCTTGCCGGCGGCGGTGTTCAGCACGTGCAGGTTCGCCACCGCGATCTGCGCGCAGGTGCGGTAGCCGGGGCCGAAGCGGAAGGTGTTCTTCAGGCCGCGCTCGACGATCTGGTCGGCCACGCCCACGTCCACCACGTGCGGCAGGCCGTACTTCGCGGCGGCCTGCGTGGTCGCCAGGCAGATCGCCGACGCGAACGCGCCGACCACCGCCGAGACGCCCGCCTCGTTCATCTTCTCGATCTCGGCCGCCCCGGCCTGCGGCGTGGACTGCGCGTCGCCGAGCAGGGCCTCGATCTTCGCGCCGCCGAGCGACCTGATGCCGCCGGCCTTGTTGATGTCCTCGATCGCCATCAGCGCGCCCTCGCGGCACTGCTGGCCCGAGTAGGCGAGCGCGCCGGTGACCGGGTGCAGCACGCCGATGCGGACCGGCTTGGGCTGCGCCCCGCCGACCAGCGGGAAGGCCGCGGCCGAGCCGGCGGCGGCGGAGTGCTTCAGGAAACTGCGACGCGTGCTCATCGTGTGCTCCTCGTGGTGCGCCCGCTGGCGGGGGGCGCGTCCCGGCTGACCCAGACGCGCGCGTCGACGTCGCCGACGCGCGAGAGTTCCATCTCGTACCGGTAGCGGTCGGGCCGGTACAGGCCGTGCAGCCACTGCACCGGCGCGCCGGCCGCATCCCGCACCAGGCGGTTCACCGCGAGCAGCGCCGAGCCGACCGAGACGTCGAGCGCGGCCGCGACCGAGGCGTCGGCCAGCCGTGCGCTGATCGTCTGCGTGGCGCGGCCGATCCGCACGCCCGACTCCTCGAGCAGCACCAGGATCGGCCGGCGCGCGAGCTCGCGGCGACCGAAGCGCCCGGTGAGGCGCGCCGGGACCCAGGTGGTGATGTGCGCGATCGGCCCCTCGCGGGTCGCGCGCACCCGAACGGCCTTCTGCACCGGGGTGCCCGGTTCGAGCTCGAGCGCCCGCGCGACCGCGTCCGGCGCCTCGACGGTCTCCAGCTCGAGCACGCGCACCGAGGTCGAACGGCCCATCGAGACGATGGTCTCCAGCAGGCCCTCGAGCGGCGCGGGCGCGGGCCCCGGCTCGGCCGCGCCGCCGCGCACCGGGGTCGTGCCGCGTCCGGGCGTGCGCTCGATCAGCCCCTCGGCGGCCAGTGCCTCCAGCGCGCGCCGGACCGTGACGCGCGCGACGCCGAACTCGCCGGCCAGCCGCGGCTCGCTCGGCAGGCCACCGGCGAACGCCCCGTCGGCGAGGCGCTCGCGCAGCACCAGGTAGACCTGGTGGTACTTCGGCAGGGGCAGGTCGCGGACCATGGAGGCGCGACGGTAGGGGCGGTCCGGTTGTCCTGTCAATGGGACAAAGTCGGCGTGTCGGGTATCGGTGCGGGCGGGGCCTCGGCCGTCGGTCGTCGTCCGCCCGGCCGAATTGCCCGCCCCCCGGACCGGCTGGTAGCCTGCGGGCATGGGCTCGTTCACCGCCACGCTGCTCGATGCGCTGCTGTCCGCCGGGGTCTCCCGCGAGCGGGCGATGGCGGTCGTCGACCAGCTCGAGCGCGCGATCGACGAACGCTTCGGGCTGCACGCCCAGGTCCTCGCGACCAAGCGCGACGTCGCCGAGCTTCAGGTGACGATCACCCGGCAGATCGCCGAATCGAACGAACGCATCGCCGGGACGAACGAGCGCATCGCCGAGACGAACGAGCGCATCGCGGCGCTCGACGGGAGCGTCTCGATCCGCATCGCGGCGCTCGAGGGGAGCGTCTCGACCCGCATCGCGGCACTGGACGGGAGCGTCTCCGCCCGCATCGCGGCACTGGACGGAAACGTCTCCGCCCGCATCGCCGCGCTGGACGGAAACGTCTCCGCCCGCATCGCGGCGCTGGACGGGAGCGTCTCCGCCCGCATCGCCGAAACCAAGGCCGACCTCGTCAAGTGGATGCTCGGCGCCCTCACCGCACAGACCGCGCTGATCCTCGGCGCCCTCAAGCTCTTCTGAATCCCATGTTCGACACGATCCTCATCGCCAACCGAGGCGAGATCGCCTGCCGCGTCGCCGCCACCGCGCGTCGCCTCGGCCTGCGCACCGTCGCCGTCTACTCCGACGCCGACGCGGGCGCCCGCCACGTCCGCGCCTGCGACGAGGCCTACCGCCTCGGCCCGGCCCCGGCCCGCGAGTCCTACCTGCGCGGCGACGCGATCCTCGAGATCGCGAAGCGCTGCGGCGCGCAGGCGATCCACCCCGGCTACGGCTTCCTGTCCGAGAACGAGGCGTTCGCGCAGGCCTGTGCCGACGCGGGCATCGTGTTCGTCGGCCCGCCGCCGTCGGCCATTTCGGCGATGGGCCTGAAGGCCGAGTCGAAGCGGCTGATGGCCTCGGCCGGCGTGCCGCTGGTGCCCGGCTACCACGGCGAGGACCAGGACCCGGCGCTGCTGAAGGCCGAGGCCGCGAAGATCGGCTTCCCGGTGCTGATCAAGGCGAGCGCGGGCGGCGGCGGCAAGGGCATGCGGATCGTCCGCTCGGCCGAGGAGTTCGACGGCGCGCTCGCGTCGTGCAAGCGCGAGGCCGCGGCCAGCTTCGGCAACGACGCGGTGCTGGTCGAGAAGTACGCGACCAAGCCGCGCCACGTCGAGATCCAGGTGTTCTGCGACGGCCACGGCGGTGCGCTCTACCTGTTCGAGCGCGACTGCTCGGTGCAGCGGCGCCACCAGAAGGTCATCGAGGAGGCGCCCGCCCCCGGGCTGCCCGAGGCCACGCGACGCGCGATGGGCGAGGCCGCGGTGGCCGCCGCGCGCGCGGTGGGCTACGTCGGCGCGGGCACGGTCGAATTCATCCTCGACGCGTCCGGCGCGTTCTACTTCATGGAGATGAACACGCGGCTGCAGGTCGAGCACCCGGTCACCGAGATGATCACCGGGCTGGACCTGGTCGAGTGGCAGCTGCGGGTCGCCGCCGGCGGCCGTCTGCCGCTCGCGCAGTCGGACCTGCGCGTGAACGGCCACGCGATCGAGGCGCGCGTCTACGCCGAGAACCCCGACCGCGGCTTCCTGCCGTCCACCGGCACGCTGGTCCATCTGCGCACGCCGCCCGCCGCGACCTTCTCGGTCGGCGCCGGCGCCGACGGCCGGCCGGCCGCGGTGCGGATCGACGGCGGCGTATGTCTGGGCAGGTAAATTGATGGTTGGCTGGTTCAGCGTGTTCAATCCCACGGGCAGCAGGATGCCCAAGGCGACCGGCAGCATCAGCCACCAGCCCCGGCCTAATACGGCATTTCTGTCGTTCATGCCAAAATAATATGCTCCAAACATAAAGAAAATCCCGTAATAAGCCAGCATGTGTGGTTTGGGAAGAATACCCATGGAAGTGTCCGGACCGAAAATCCCGTCATTGGTACCGCCAAACGGGTTGTAACCCATGAACCATGTTGGAATAACAGTTAGTACCATGGCTATCGGCAATGCAATCAGTATCGGAAATCCCTGCACTGGAACAACTCTGCGCAGCAAGCCCAAGGTGCCTGCCAATATCGCGTAGGCAGGTACAAGCCACGACAGGAACCACAAAAACCACAGGTGGCTGAATGTCGCGTCATCGAATAAGCGGATCGTCCAGCTTCCCCAGACCACGGTAAACTGATTCGACGACATCCATTCGTAATACGTCTTCATCCATTTCGGTGGTGGTTGTTGTGCTGTCAATGCTTTCGGTGGGTCGTTTTTTTCCACCGTCTTGGGTTTGAACATCGACTTGAATCCATCGCTCACAATACGCGCGCCCAGAAACGCTCGCACCTCGTTGCGTCCCTCCTGCAATTTGTCCCAGTCGGTAAGTTTCTTGCCCATTCCAAACTTTAGAATGAGTTGGGTTAAATCACGATCGGCAAAGGTCGCCAAAATCGGGGTGATGCCCCTTGAATCGGCTTTGCCACAGTCGCCGCCACGGTTGGCCAGTAACTTCACCAAATCGAGTCGACCGAGAAAGGCCGCC
>JBAXJZ010000062.1:0-12524 GCA_037137595.1 Burkholderiales bacterium
TGAGCGCGCTCGGCGTGCGCGACCGATGCGAGCGGCGACTCGTCGTTGATCGTGCGCGAGAGCAGCACCAGGCTGCGCGACGCATCGACGCCGGCCTCGAGCGCCCGCCACCAGAGCAGGATCCCGTCCTTGGGCAGGCAGTGGCCGCCGACGCCCAGCGTGGGCACGAGCACGCCGCCGCTCGGCACCGCGGTGGCGCTGGCCGACGCGGCGTCGGTCTGCGACAGGCGCGTGTTGACGGCGTCGCGCAGCGCGAAGAAGTCGACGTCGCGGGCATCGCACCAGCGCACCAGCTCGGCGGCGAACGCGATCCGCACGTCGCGATAGGCGTTCTCCAGCGTCTTGACCACCTCGGCGGTCATGCTGTTGGTCCGGTGCAGCGTGCCGGCGGTGACGACGTGCCGGTAGATCCGCGCGACCAGGTCGGGCGTGGCCGGGTGCAGGCCGGCGACCAGCTTGTCGGAGGCCGCCACCCGCTCGACCAGCCGGCCCGGCATCACGCGGTTCGGACTGTTGCCGAGCAGCACGTCGCGGCCCTCGATCAGGCCGTGGCGCGCGAAGCGCTCGCGGACCACCGTGGCCATCGACGACGGCGCGAGCGTGGATTCGAAGACGACGACCGGCACCTGGCCGGCGGGCCGCTTCGCGAGTGCCGACGCCAGGCCGTCGACCGCCGACATCAGCGGGCCGTAGTCGGGACCGAGGCCGTCGCGATCGGTCTGTACCGAGACCAGCACGAGGTCGGCGTCGGCGACGTCGGCGAAGTCGTGGGTGGCCGACAGCAGGCCGGCGTCGACGGCGTCGCGGACGATCGTACCGAGCCCGGGCTCGACGCCGCCGATCACCGGGTCGCCGCGGTTGATCGCATCGACCTTCCACTTCGACGTGGGTGAGGCGCGCTGGACCACGACGACGGTGGCGGGCACGTCGCCGTCGTCGCGGATGCGGGCGTGGGCGAGCAGCGCGGCCATCGGCATGCCGACGATGCCGGGGCCGACCACGGCGATGCGGCGCACGGATCCGTGCAGCGCGCCGTCCTTCAGGTACAGGGGCATGGGGCTCTCCTCGGGGTTCAGTCGTCGTGGTTCGCGAGCGCCGGGGCGCCGCCGCGGGCGCGCGGCGCAGGGATGGCACGCGGCTTCATCGGCGCGCCGCCGGCGGCGAGCGAGCGCTGCGCGGCCTCGAGCACGCGCAGCACCCGCAGGCCGTCGTGGCCGTCGCTGGTGGGCGTGGCGCGCGTGCGAACACAGTCGATGAAGTGGGCGAGCTCGGCGCGCAGCGGCTCGATCGTCTCCAGCGCCGGCGCCACCACCGCGCCCGAGTGCAGCACGACCGGACCGGCGACGCCGCCGGGCGAGGGCAGCGTCTCGGCGTGCTTGTCATGGAAGCGCAGCTTCTCGACCGGCTCCAGGTCGTCGAACACCGCCATGCGGCGCGTGCCGACCACGGTCATCGTCCGGGTCTTGCACGGATCGAGCCAGCTCGAGTGGATCTGGGCGATCGCGTGCTCGCCGAAGCGCAGCGTGACGAAGGCGACGTCCTCGACACCGCGGTCGAGGCAGGACAGGCCGCGGGCCGACACGTCGGTCGGCATCTCGCCCAGCAGGAACAGGATCGCCGAGACGTCGTGCGGCGCGAGGCTCCACATCGCGTTCTCGTCGGAACGCACGGTGCCCAGGTTCAGCCGCTGCGCGACGATGGTCCGGATCCGGCCGAGGCTGCCGTCGGCGACCGCGTCGCGCAGCGCCAGCACCGCCGGGTGGTACTCGAGCAGGTGGCCGACCATCAGCACGCGGTCGTTCGCCTGCGCGAGCCGCAGCAGGTCGATGCCGTGGCCGACGTCGAGCGCCATCGGCTTCTCGACGTACAGGTCGCGGCCCGACTCGAGCACGCGCCGGCCGATCGCGTGGTGGGTGACGGCCGGCGTGGCGACCAGCACCGCCTCGACCATCGGGTCGGCGAGCACGTCGTCGAGCGAGGTGGTGACGGCGGCCTGCGGGCACATCGGCGCGGCGACGCGCAGCGTGCGGGGATCGAGGTCGCAGAGCCAGCGGACCTCGGCCTCGGGCATGGTGCCGAGCGTGCGGGCGAGGTTGCGGCCCCAGCCGCCGGTGCCGACGAGGGCGAGTCGCGGAGCGCGGAAGGTCATGGGCGTGGGTCCCGGGTCATGCGATGGAGGGCCTCGGCGATCCGGCGGCCGGCGCGGCCGCCCCCGTAGAGGTCGAGGGCGAGCGCGCGGCGCGCGGCGCGCGGTCGCGGGTCGGCGCGATGGAACTCGAGGGCGTCGAGCATCGCGGCGGCGTCGGTGGCGAGGACGTTGGCGCCGGCCTCGACCGACTCGGTCCATTCGGTGCGGTCGCGCAGCGTCACGCAGGGCACGCCGAGCAGGAACGCCTCCTTCTGCAGGCCGCCCGAGTCGGTCAGCACGACCGACGCGTCGCCGACGAGGCGCAGGAAGTCGAGCGGGCCGAGCGGTTCGATCGTCCTCAGGCCGGCCGACACCGCGCGGGCCGGCCAGTCGGGATCGACCGCGTCGATCGCGGCGGCGGTGCGCGGATGCACCGGCCAGAGCAGCGTGCCGGTGCAGCGCGCCGCGGCCTCGAGTGCGGCGAGCAGCGGCGGCAGCGCGTCGGGCCGGGTGCTCTCGGCGCGGTGCAGCGTGGCCACCGCGTACGCGCCCGGCCGCAGGCCGAGCGTGTCGAGGATGCGGCTGCGGTCGCGCGCGAGCGCCTCGGCGTGCAGGGTGGCGTCGGCGGTCACGTCGCCGGTCAGCTCGGCGCGGTCGGCCAGGCCCTCGACGCCGAGGCGCGCGAACGCGCCCTCGGTCGGCGCGAACAGCCGGTCGCAGAGGTGGTCGACGGCCACGCGGTTCAGCTCCTCGGGCATCGCCCGGTCGAAGCTGCGCAGGCCGGCCTCGACGTGGGCGCAGGGCAGGCCGAGCTTGGTGGCGGCGAGCGCGCCGGCGAGCGTGGAGTTGGTGTCGCCGTAGACGACGACGGCGGCCGGGCGCAGCCCGATCAGCGTCCGCTCGACCGCCTCGAGCATCCGGCCGGTCTGCGCGCCCTGCGGACCGCTGCCGATGCCGAGCGAGGCCGTGGGTTCGGGCAGCGACAGCGCCTCGAAGAACGCGTCGGACAGCGCCGCGTCGTAGTGCTGTCCGGTGTGGACCACCAGCGGTTCGACGTCCGGGTCGTCGGCCTGCGCGCGCAGCACCACGCCCAGCTTCGGGAACTGGGGCCGGGCGCCGACGACGTGGACGACGCGTGCCGTCATCCGGCGAAGTCCGCGATCGCGGCGACGACCGCGTCCACGTGCTCGGGCGCGAGATCGGGGTGGATCGGCAGCGCGACGGTCTCGGCCGCGGCGGCCTCGGCCACCGGGCAGTCGCCCGCGGCGTAGCCCAGCGACGCGAAGCACGCCTGCAGGTGCAGCGGGACCGGGTAGTAGATCTCGGTGCCGATGCGGTGCTCGGCGAGGTGCTCGCGCAGCGCGTCGCGGCGCGGGCTGCGGATCACGTACTGGTTGAACACGTGCCGGTGGCCCGGGCGCACGACCGGCAGGCCGATCGCGCCCTCGAGGCCGGCGGCCCGGAAGGCGGCGTCGTAGCGCGCCGCGTTGCGGCCGCGCGCGTCGGTCCACGCGTCGAGATGGGCGAGCTTCACCCGCAGGATCGCCGCCTGGAGTTCGTCCAGGCGCAGGTTCGCGCCCACCACCGCGTGGTGGTACTTCGGCTTGCCGCCGTGCACGCGCAGCACGCGCATCCGCTCGGCCAGCGCCGGGTCGGCGGTGGTGCACAGGCCCGCGTCGCCGAAGGCGCCGAGGTTCTTGCTCGGGAAGAACGAGAAGCAGCCGATGGTGCCGACCGAGCCCGCGCGGGCGCCGCCGGCGAGCTCGGCGCCGATCGCCTGCGCGGCGTCCTCGACCAGCGCGAGGCCGTGTTCGGCCGCGATGGCGCCGAGCGTCGGCAGGTCGGCGCACTGGCCGTAGAGGTGCACCGGCAGCAGCACGCGCACCCGCTCGCCTGCGCCGTCGCGCATCGACAGCGCGCCGTCTCGGACCGTGCAGCGGCGGCCGATCGTCTCGCGGACCGCCTCGGGCGAGAGGTTCAGCGTGTCGGGGTCGACGTCGCAGAACACCGGCCGCGCGCCCAGGCGCGCGACCACGCCCGCGGTCGCGAAGAAGCTGTAGGGCGTGGTGAGCACCGCGTCGCCGGGGCCCACGCCCAGCGCCATCAGCGCGAGCAGCAGCGCGTCGGTGCCCGACGAGGTGCCGATGCCGTGCGGCGATCCGCAGTAGTCGGCGACCTCGCGCTCGAGCGCCGCGACGTTCGGGCCGAGGATGAAGTGCTGCGACTCGCAGACGGCCTCGATCGCGGGCATCAGCTCGTCGCGCAGCGCACGCCACTGCGCCTTCAGGTCGAGCAGGGGGATGGCGGGCAGGTCGTCTCGTCTCATCGCTCGTTCTCCGCGCGCAGCCCGTCGGCCGTGCGTTCGTAGGATTCGCCGCAGTCGGCGCAGGCGGTGCGTTCGCCGGGCTCGCCGCGGGCGGCGAGCGGCAGCTTCACGCCGCAGCGGCAGACCCAGCCGCGCAGGCGGGCGGGGTTGCCGTGGACCAGCGCGAAGTCGGGGACGTCGCGGGTGACGACCGCGCCGGCGCCGATGAAGCACCAGCGGCCGAGGGTGGTGCCGCAGACCACCGTCGAGTTCGCGCCCAGCGTCGCGCCTCGGCCGACCCGGGTGGTCCGGAACTCGTGCTTGCGCTCGACGTGCGCGCGCGGATTCACCACGTTGGTGAAGACCACCGACGGGCCGCAGAAGACCTGGTCGTCGAGCTCCACGCCGGTGTAGACCGACACGTTGTTCTGGATCTTCACGTCGTCGCCGACGCGTGCGCGCGGCGCCACGACCACGTTCTGGCCGAGCGTGCAGCGCTCGCCGACGGTGGCGTCGGCCATCACGTGGCAGAAATGCCAGACCTTGGTGCCGCCGCCGATCGAGGCCCTGGGGTCGACGACCGCGGTGGGGTGGACGAAGGGCTCAGGCGGCAAGGGCGTCTCCGGTGACGGGGGCGTCGATCATCGCGAGGTGCCACAGCTCGAGCTGCAGCGCGCCCCACAGCGAGCGGCCGAAGGCGGCCTCGGTGTCGACGAGGCGCGTGAGCGCGGCGGGATCGAAGAGGCCGCGCTCGCGGCAGGCGCGCGAGCCGAGCACGTCGGCGACGAACTCGCGGGCGCGGCCGCGGGCCCAGTGCTGCAGCGGCACCGGGAAGCCCATCTTGTCGCGGCGGCCGACGGTCTCGGCCGGCAGCCAGGGCGCGGCGGCGTCGCGCAGCGCGGCCTTGGTGCGACCGCCGGCGAGGAGCATCGCGTCGGCGAGGCCGGCGGCGTCCTGCGCGAGCGCGGTGTCGAGCAGCGGCACGCGCGACTCCAGGCCGACGGCCATGCTGGTCCGGTCCTCGACCTGCAGCAGCGAGGGCAGCAGCGCGGTCAGGTCGAACTCGAGCATGCGCTGCAGCGGGCTCGCGCCCTCGGGGGCCTCGAAGCGTTCGCGGACGCGCTCGGCGACGGCGGCGCGGCGGGCCGGCGCGCGGTGCTCGGAGGCGATCCAGTCGTCGCTGCCGGCGCTGCGGTCGATCGTTCGGAAGTAGCGCAGCCAGGCCGGACCGTGCGGGCCGTCGCGCCAGGCGGTGCGCAGCAGCGGGCGGTAGGGGCCGAGGGTGCCGAGGCCGGGCTCGAGGGTGGCGAGCGTCGCGGCGCCGGGGCGTGCGCGGCCGTCGATCGCGTCGTCGAGCGCGGCCTCGAGCGCGCCGACCAGGTGACGCGCATAGCCGGCGAACAGCTCGTCGCCGCCCTGGCCGCCGAGCAGCACCTTCACGCCGTGCGCGCGCGCCAGCCGCGCGACCATGAACTGCGGGAAGAGCCCCGGACCGGCCGCCGGCTCGTCCATCGCGCGGGCGAGCCGCGGCAGCGCGTCGATCCACTCGGCCTCGGTGGGCCAGACGGTCTCGAGCCGCGCGCCGACGTGCTCGGCCACGCGCCGCGCGTGGGCGGTCTCGTCGAACTCGGGCCCTTCGCGGAACGCGCCGGTGAAGGCGACGAGGGGCTGCGCCCCCGCGCGCGCGGCGGCGGCGGCGACGGTGCTCGAATCGAGACCGCCGCTCAGCGCGACGCCGACCGGCACGTCGGCGCGCAGCTGACGGCCGACGCCGGCGGCGATCCGCTCGCGCAGCGCGGCGGGCTCGACCGGCGCGCCGCCGAAGCGGCGGCGCCACCAGCGGGCGCCGCGGACCGACAGCGTGCGCAGGTCGACGCGCTGCAGGTGCGCGGGCTCGAGCTTCAGGAGGCCGTCGAACAGCGTGCGCTCGCCGGGCACCGCCTGCAGCGCGAGGTAGTCGTCGAGCGCCTGCGCGTCGAGCCGCCGCGGCACGCCGGGGGCGGCGAGCAGCGCCTTGGCCTCGGACGCCCACATCAGCCGGTCGGGTTCGCGGCGCCAGTAGAGCGGCTTGATGCCGAAGGCGTCGCGCGCCACGAGCAGGCTCGCGTCGCGCGTGTCGTGCACGACGACGGCGAACATGCCCTCGAGCCGCGGCAGCATCGCCTCGCCCCACTGCAGGTAGGCGCGCAGCAGCACCTCGGTGTCGCCGGTGCCGCGGAAGACGTGGCCCCGAGCCTCGAGCTCGGCCCGCAGCTCGACGTGGTTGACGATCGCCCCGTTGAAGACCAGCGCGACGCCGTCGGCGCTCATCGGCTGCGCGCCGCCGGCCGGGTCGAGGATCGCGAGCCGCCGGTGGGCGAGCCCCACCGTGCCATGGACGTGCCGTCCGGCGCCGTCGGGGCCACGATGCGCGAGCGTGTCGGCCATCGCGTCGAGCAGGCGCGCGTCGGGCGCGCCGTGGCGGCGGGCGATCGCGACCAGGCCGCACATCGTCGCGGTCCTCAGGCCGGGACCCGGACGGGCAGTCCGGGATCGGCGTCGAGCCGGCGGGCGTGCTCGCCCATCGGCACCAGCGTGTAGTGGCGGCGCAGGGTCCCGACCACGCGTTCGAGCAGGTCCACCTTGCGCCCGCTCGGCACGTCCATGCCGGGGAAGAACGACAGCTGCGGCAGCTGGTCGCCGCCGATCACGTCGAGCGGATGCAGCAGGAAGCTCGGCTGCGTGCCGGTCGCGCGGCAGGCGGCGATCGCCAGCCCCAGGTAGGCGCGCATCGCGAGCTCGGAGTGCCCGGCCAGCCACGCGAGGTAGCTGAAGTGGAAGGGCGTGCGCACGACCGGGATCGTCGTCACCGGGATCTCGAGCAGCCGGCGTTCGCCGGGCAGAGTCCAGCGGTAGGCGCCGTTCGGGCGCAGCCCGTCGGCGAAGCGGCCGAACAGGCCGGCGCGGCGTTCGCGCTCCTCGGCGCTCAGCTTCGCCGTGCGGAAGTAGTACCAGCGTGCGATCGGGCCGAGGAAGGTCGGCAGCGTGGAGGCGTCGAAGCGGTGGCCGCGCTCGGCGAGCACCTCGAGCAGCTCCGGGCACCAGCTGTAGCCCGGGCCGCGGAAGCCCACGGGGCGACGGCCGCAGGCGGCCTCGATCGCGTCGTCGGTGCGGCGGATCTCGTCCTCGAGCTGCGCGCGCGTGTAGGTGTGCAGCCAGGGCTCGTGTTCGTACGAGTGGTTGCCCAGCTCGTGGCCGGCATCGGCGATCGCGCGCAGCGCGGCGCGGTTGCGCGGGTCGGCGGCGTCGGCGCCGACGACGAAGAAGGTGATCCGCAGGTCCAGCCGCGCGAGCAGCTCGAGCACGTAGGGCACGAAGGTGTCGAGGTAGGTCGGCCGATCGGCCCAGCCCGGATCGCCGTGGATCTTCAGGTACGACCAGAGGTTGTCGAGGTCGAGCGAGACGCTCGCGATGCGCTCGGGAGCGGTGCTCATCGGACGGTCTCCGCGAAGGCGGCGCGCAGCGCGCCGAGGCCCTGCTCGACCACGCCGACGGTCTCGTCGACGTTCAGCGTGCCCAGCGCGATCTGCGCCGACGACAGCAGGAAGACGTTGGGCACGCCGGTGGCCATCGGCGGCAACGCCCGCGCGCTGTAGTCGACGGTCGGCACGGCGAGGACGTGGCGCGCGCGGGCGACCCGGGCATCGACGACCTGCGCGCGCGAGAAATGCGGATACATGCGCTCGAGCGCGCCGATGCAGTCGTCGAGCACGGTCGCGTCGTCGTCGTCCCAGCGGCGCGCGTGCTGCGGCAGGTAGATCGGCAGGTAGACCAGCGAGCGGCCGCCGAAGCGGGCCGGATCGACCAGCGCGGTCATCTCGATCACGCCGGTGAAGGGCACCCAGCGGTCGGTGACGTTGGTGACGTAGTAGGGCGACAGCGGCCGCTCGATCAGCAGCGACGGACAGACGATGCCCTGGGTCACCACCCCGTCGAGTCGCTCGCGCAGCACCCCGGGCAGGCCGCGGCAGGCCTCGGCGAAGACCGGCACGGGCAGCGTGGAGACGAGCCGGTCGGCCTCGACCGTGCGGCCGTCGGCGAGCGTCGCGCGGGCGCCGCGGGCGTCGCCCTCGATCGCGACCACGCGCGCGCCGTGCAGGGTGCGGACGCCGGCCGCGTCGAGCGCGCGCTGCAGCGCGTCGATCACGCAGGCGTACCCGCCGTCGATCCAGCCGAACAGCTCGCGCTTGAGGCCGGCGCGGCGCGCCGCGTACATCCGCGCGATGATCGCCCAGATGAAGGCGGCGCTCGCCAGCGGCGCGTTGTCGCCGAGCTTGCTCGCGAGCAGGGGGCGCCAGATCTTCTCGACCACGCGCTCGCCGGACCAGCGGGTCAGCCAGTCGATCGCCGTCGTGCGCTCGAGCGCGAGGCCGTCGCGGATCCGCGAGGCGCCGAAGATCGTCGCGCCCAGCCGCAGCTTGTCGAGGAGGCCGAGCGGCGGGAAGCGGAGGAACTCGAGCGCGTCCGACATCGAGTGCAGCGCGCCGTCGGTGAAGAAGCCGGTCTTCGTCGTGCCCCAGCGCAGCCGGTCGGCCAGCCCGAGCTCGTCGAGCAGCGCGCGGGTGCGCAGGTCGGACAGCAGCACGACGTGATAGAAGCGGTCCCAGTCGTGGCCGCCGATGCGCTGCGCGCCGGCGAGGCCGCCGCCCTGCGGCGCCGCCTCCAGCAGCGTCACCGGGTGGCCCGCCTGCGCGAGCCGCAGCGCGAGCAGCATGCCGAGCAGGCCGCCGCCGGCGACCGCGACGTGTGGCGATCGGTCTCGCGGCGCGGCGGCAGCGGGCGGCGGGCGGTCGATCGCGGCGGCGGTCACGACCGGTCCCGCCGGATCTCGCCCAGCGAGGCCGCGCGCAGCGTCACGCCGAGGTGGTAGAGGTCCTCGAAGTAGCGCTTCGTCTGCAGCGCCACGAGGCCCAGGCCGACCATCGGGATGCCCAGCAGCAGCGAGACGGTGCCGATCGCGAGCGCCTCGGGATGGGCGTCCCAGAGCGCGTGCGCGATCGCCGACGGCGGCAGCGTGGTGCTCGCCGCGAGCACGACGAGGTGCCACAGCAGCATCGAGGCGGCGCCGGCGCCGATCGCCAGCAGCAGCAGGCCGGGCAGCATCAGCAGCACGAACGGCCGCAGCATGAAGCCGGAGACGATCGTCGAGGCGACGTGCCGCGCGATCCGCATGCTCGAGACGCGCGCCGGTCCGACCGTGAGCTGGCGGCTCCAGTCGAGCGTGGCGGGGATCTCGACGATCCGGCCGCGCATCACCATCGTCTTGTAGATCAGCTCCGGCATGATCTCCATGCCGGTCGAGCGCAGCACCAGCGCGCGCACGAAGGGGCCGTCGTAGGCGCGGACCATGCAGGTGAGCGTGGACAGCCCGCCGTGGGCGAAGGTTCGCAGGAAACGGTTGCCCCAGCGGCTGAGCGTGAGCCGCAGCCAGGGCACGTGCACGACCTGCCCGCCGGGCATGTAGGCCGAGGCCAGCACCAGCTTCGCGCGCTGCGAGCGGATCGTCTCGAGCAGGCGGCCGATGTGCTCGGGGGCGTAGCTGAGGTCGACGTCCAGCGTCACGACGTAGTCGCCCCGCGAGGCCGAGAATGCGGTGCGGAACGCCTGTCCGAGCCCGAAGTTCGACGGATGCGGGATCACCCGGACCGGATGGACGGCACTGTTCAGCCGACGGGCCGCGTCGCCGGTGCCGTCCACGCTGCCGTCGTCGATCACGAGCACCTCGAAGCGCCAGGCGGCGTCGAGCGTGCACAGGTAGGCCTCGATCTCGGCCCAGTGCGCGTGCAGCACCTCGACCTCGTTGAAGCAGGGCAGCACGAGCGTGACCAGCGGACGCGGGTCGGCGATCGCGGGATCGGGATGGGCGAGGTTCGTCGGCAGGGCGGCGGTCATCGGCGGGTGACGGGCCGGCGCATCAACGACGTGACAGGGTCGTGACTGCGGTGCACCGGATCCGATCAGCCTACTGGCCGGCCGTGCCGCCGGGCGTGAACGGGCTCACGCGCCCGTCGATCGGTCAGTCGGTCGTGACGAACGACGCAGCGCGTGCGTGCGGCACGCAACAGGACGGGCGGCGGCTCGCCCGGCCGGACGGGGTCAGGCGGCGGCGCGCTGGCCGCCCTCGGGCTCGCGATCGAGCGCGCGCGCGAACGCCCGCTTGAAGTCCGCCAGCGGGGCGTCGGGCGCGCCGATCCGCCGCAGGCGCAGCGGATCGTCGGTGGCACGGTTGGTGCCGGTGAGGGTGGTCAGCGCGTAGTCGAAGCCGCAGTCGCGCGCGCAGTCGACGACCGGATCATCGAGGCGACCGCCGGGATAGGCGAAACCGGGCACGGGCACGCCCAGCGTGCGTTCGAGCTCGGTTCGGGAGTCGACCATCTCGGCGCGCATGCCCGCCTCGTCGCGCAGGCACAGGTTCACGTGGTCGACGGAATGGGCGCCGATCTCGAAGCCCAGCCGATGCAGCGCACGCACGCCGTCGCGGTCCATGCGGGCCGGCAGCGTCGGGCCGGGGGCCGGGTCGCCTTCGAGGGCGCGCTCGACGGCGACCACCGTCGAGGGGATCGCGTGCTCGGGCAGGCGCCAGAGCGCGTCGAGCAGCGTCTCGACGAGCTGGCCGCGCGACAGCGGCGAGGTCGACCAGCGGAGTTCCGGTCCGGGCAGCGTGAGTTCGGTCGAGGACAGCGGCGTGCGGCGGGCGCCGGTGCGCACCGCATGGGTGACGCGGTCCCACCAGAAGGGCTGGGGGGCGTCCAGTCCGCCCACCGTCACGTAGAAGCTCGCCGGCAGGCCCACCGCGCCGAGGATCGGTGCGGCGACCCGCAGGTTGTCGAGGTAGCCGTCGTCGAAGCTGATGGACAGCAGCGGCCGCGCGAGCGGCTCGCCGGAGCGCAGCGCGCGCAGCGCGTCGCCCACCGACCGGACGTCGAACTGCGCGGCCAGCCATTCGAGCTGCACGCGGAAGCGGTCCGCGCGCACCGACATCCCGGACCGGTAGGGGTCCTCGTCGAGCCGCTCGATGATCCGGTGGTAGGTGAGGATCGTCCACCGGCCCCGGTCCGACAGCGCGGGAGCGAGCGCGCGATCCGTCGCGCCGACGGCCTCGACGGCCGGCGACCAGACGGCTTTCACCGCGCGTTTCAGCTCCTGTTCGATCAACCGGATCATGGGAGAGCCGGGGCGCCTTGCGAGAATCGGATGGGAAAATCGACCATTGACTTGGGAAGGACTTAGTTCACGGTCGATACAATTCGAGCCTGACTATAGCAGCGCGATCGGTGCCGATCTTATGAATTCGTCACGATTTCGCAGGACTTGTGCTAAGCGGTCGAGTCGCGCGGGCGCCTCGCCGGTGACGGCTTCCGGGGCCGCCCATCGGAGCGTCGGCCGGTTCGTCGGGGACGGCCCCGCTCGCGCGCGACCGGCTCGATAGAGTGGGTGGCCCCTGTCTCCGACACGATGTCCGCCGCGATCCTTCCGCTGCAGCGACCGATGCGCGCCACCCGTGCAGCGGCGTTCGCGTTCGCGCTGGTCCTGGCGGCCAACGCGGTCGTGCTCGTGGCGCTGCTGGCGGCGAGCGCCCCCGACCACGACGCGATCCAGGCGATCGGCGCGGCGCGCAGCCTGCTCGCCGGGCAGGGGTATGCGTCGCCGATCGTCTACTACGACGCGCAGCTCGAGGCCGGCCCGCCGCTGCCGGTGCCGCAGACGGTGTTCCCGCCGGGCGCGTCCTGGGCGATTGCCGGGATGATGGCTGCCGGCGTGCCGGCCGTCGCCGCGCCAGGGCTGCTCGCCATCGTCGGGCTGCTCGCGGCCGCCGAGGCGACCCGGCGCCTGCTGCGCGCGGGCGGCGTGCCGCCGACGCTCGCGGCGGCCGTCGCGATCGGCTGGCTCGCGCATCCTAGGGTCTGGGAACTGACGCGGGCCGGCGCCACCGAGCCGCTCTTCGTCGCGGCGCTGCTCGCCGCGATCCTCGCCCTCTCGCGGGCGGCGGGTGCCGCGCGGCCGATGCCGGCACTGGCCGCCGCCGGCATCGCGGGCGCCGCGGCGGTGACG
>JBAXJZ010000063.1:0-12368 GCA_037137595.1 Burkholderiales bacterium
CGCCCGACCGCATCGCCGAGTTCGTGACCCGCTATCCCGCCGCCGCCCGCACGCTGCACCCGCTGGTGCGCTCGGCCCGCGCCGAGCACGCGAAGCAGCAGCGCGGACGGCATTACCGCGAGCTGTACCGCGAGCTTCGCGAGGTGCTCCTCGCCGACGCCGCCCCCACCGCCGCACCGCCCGCCGCCGATGCCTGAACTGCCCGTCGCCGCCTCCGACTCGAACCCGCTGCGGGTCGGCCTCGTCTCCGTCTCCGACCGCGCCTCCGGCGGCGTCTACACCGACGCCGGCATCCCCGCGCTGCAGGACTGGCTGGGCCGGGCCCTCGCCTCTCCCTGGGTCGCCGAGACCCGGCTGATCCCGGACGAGCGGCCGGTGATCGAGCGGACGCTGGTCGAGCTGGTCGATGCCGTCGGCTGCCATCTGGTGCTCACCACCGGCGGCACGGGCCCGGCGCGGCGCGACGTGACGCCCGAGGCGACGCTTGCGATCGGCGACAAGGAGATGCCCGGCTTCGGCGAGCGGATGCGGTCGATCTCGCTGCACTTCGTGCCCACCGCGATCCTGTCGCGTCAGGTCGCGGTGATCCGCGGCGGCGCGCTGATCGTGAACCTGCCCGGCCAGCCGAAGTCGATCCAGGAGACGCTCGAGGGCCTGCGCGACGCCGACGGCCGCTCGACGGTCGCCGGCATCTTCGCGGCGATCCCGTACTGCCTGGACCTGATCGGCGCGCCCTACGTCGACACGCACGAGGCGGTCTGCAAGGCGTTCAGGCCGAAGTCGGCGCCCCGGCCCGCCGGGCGCTGAGGACGTCGCGGGGCGGCGCGGCCGCCCCGGCGTTCAGCGCGGCACGAGCGTGCAGCGCACCAACGACGAGCCGATCTCGCGCAGCCAGCGGTGGCGCAGCACGCGCAGCCCCCGGATCGGCACGGTGTCCATCGACTCGATCCGCAGCGGACTCTCCGCGACGAGCCGCTCGAAGCGCGCGATCGTCATCCGGTTGAGGCCGCCGGCGACCTCCTCGATGCGGGTCGCCCCGTCGTCGCGGAACTGCGACCGCCAGCGCAGCAGCGCACGGTCGGAGAACAGCAGGTGCGCCCACGGAAAGGGCGAGAAGAAGTGCCCGCCCTTCGGGTGCAGCCAGGTCGGACCGAACGACGCCATCACGCGCCCGCGGTCGCCGACCAGCCGCGCCATCGTCCTCAGCACGCCGGCCGGGTCGGCGAAGTGCTCGAAGGCGTCCTTCGAGAGCACGAGATCGACCGGCTCGTCGGTGGTCTCGGCGAACGTGCAGCGCTCGGCGACGCCCGCGGTCAGCGCACGCTCGCGGGCGCGGCGCAGCGCCTCGGCCTGGATGTCGAGGCCGATCACCCGGGCCGCGCCGAGCCGCACGAGCTCGACCGACTGGACGCCGTGGCCGCAGCCGAAATCGAGCACCACCCGGCCTCGGACGGCCTCGGTGATGCCCTCGCCGAAGCATTCGACGAGTCGGGGGTTCTCGAGCAGGGCCGCGTCGCTGCCCGTGCCGGTCCAGGGCGGCTCGGGCGCCATCGTCTTCAGCAGGCGGTAGCCGAGCTCGCCGCCGACGAGTCCGAGCGCCACCTCGCCGCCGAGCGCGCCCGCCGCCGCGGCCTGTTCGATCGCCATCAGGGTCGTCTCGGGGTCCAGCATCCGTGTTCTCCTGCGTCCGTCAGACCGTGGACTCGTTGGCGAGATACCAGCCCATCGTCTCGTCCAGGCCCGAGGCCACGTCGTGGGTCGGGTCATAGCCGAGGACCGTGCGGGCCTTCGACACGTCGGCGAGCGAATGCAGCACGTCGCCGGCGCGGAAATCGCGGTGGCGCAGATCGGCCGCCACCGGCCGCCCGGTCAGGCGCTCGAGCGCCGCCCGCATCGCCTCGGCGAGCTGCAGCAGGTCGGTGCGCCCGCCGTAGGCGACGTTGAACACCTCGTGCGGCGACGGCAGCGCGGGCGCGAGCGCGGCGCGCAGGTTCGCCTGCACGACGTTGGCCACGTAGCAGAAGTCGCGCGAGGTCGTGCCGTCCCCGTTCACCCACAGCGGCTCGCCGCGCAGCAGCGCCCGCGCCCAGCGCGGCACCACCGCCGCGTACGCGCCCGCCGGATCCTGCCGCGGGCCGAACACGTTGAAGTAGCGCAGCCCCGCCGCCTCGATCCCGTAGCAGCGTGACCAGGTGTCGGCCAGCATCTCGTCGACCCGCTTCGAGGCGGCGTACGGCGACAGCGGACGGCCGATCCGGTCCTCGACCTTCGGCAGGCCCGGGTGGTCGCCGTAGACCGAGCTCGACGACGCATAGACCACGCGCGCGACGCCCGCGTCCTTGGCCGCGGTCAGCAGCTGCGCGAAGCCGCTGACGTTCGCGCGCAGCGTGCGCATCGGCGTCTCGAGCGAGCGCGGCACCGAGCCCAGCGCCGCCTGGTGCAGCACGTGCCTCGCCCCCTGCAGCGCGCGCTCGCAGGCCGCGGCGTCGCAGACGTCGCCCTCGACCAGCGAGAACCCCTCCCAGGCCCGCTCGCCCACCGCCGCGCGCACCCGCGCGAGGTTCGCGTGCGAGCCGGTCGAGAAGTCGTCCAGCGCCGTCACCGACTGGCCGTGCCGCAGCAGCTGCTCGACCAGGTGCGAGCCGATGAAGCCCGCCGCCCCGGTCACCAGCCAGCGCTCGACCGGACGATCCGCCAGCAGCGCGCCGATCGCGTCGGCCGCGCTCAGAGCCGCCATACCGAGAAGCCGAGCTTCTCCAGCGCGGCGCGGTCGAAGCCGCTCTTGACGTCGGCGAACACGCCGCCGCGCACCAGCTTCTCGGTCAGCGCGTCGAGCGGCATCGCGCGGTACTCGCGATGGCTCACGGCGGCGATCACCGCCTTCGCCGGCGGCAGGTCCTCCCAGCGCGTGAGCTCGATGCCGTACTCGTGCATCGCCTCGTCCGGCTCGGCGATCGGGTCGTGCACGTGCACCTTCATCCCGTAGGACTTCAGCTCGCGCACGATGTCCACGACCTTCGAGTTGCGCAGATCCGGCACGTCCTCCTTGAACGTCAGCCCCAGCACGATCGCCGCCTGGTTCGACACCGGCTGCGCCTGCTGGATCAGCCGCTTGACCACCTGCTCGGCGACGAACTTGCCCATCCCGTCGTTGATCCGCCGGCCCGCCAGGATCACCTGCGGGTGGTAGCCCAGCTGCTCGGCCTTGCGTGTCAGGTAGTACGGATCCACGCCGATGCAGTGCCCGCCCACCAGACCCGGGCGGAACGGCAGGAAGTTCCACTTCGTGCCCGCCGCGCGCAGCACCTCGGCGGTGTCGATGCCCACCCGATCGAAGATGATCGCCAGCTCGTTCATCAGCGCGATGTTCAGGTCGCGCTGCGTGTTCTCGATCACCTTCGCCGCCTCGGCGACCTTGATGCTGCTCGCGCGGTGCACGCCCGCGCTCACCACCGCCTCGTACAGCGCGGCCACCCGCTCCAGCGTCTGCGGCGTGTCGCCCGAGACCACCTTCACGATCCGCGACAGCGTGTGCTCCTTGTCGCCCGGGTTGATCCGCTCCGGCGAGTAGCCGACGAAGAAGTCCTTCTTCCAGCGCTTGCCCGAGACCCGCTCGAGCTCGGGCACGCAGACCTCCTCGGTCGCCCCCGGATACACCGTCGATTCGTAGATCACGATCGCGCCGGGCTTCAGGTTCGCCCCCACGCTGCGGCTGGCCGACAGCAGCGGGCCGAAGTCCGGCTGGTGCGCGTCGTCGACCGGCGTCGGCACGGCCACCACCACGCAGTCCGCCTCGCGCAGCACCGCCGCGTCGGTCGTCACGCGCAGCTTCGAGGCCGCCGCGAACTGCTCGGCGCTCACCTCGCCCGTCGTGTCCACATGACGGGCGATCCGCTCGACCTTGTCGGCGGCCAGGTCGAAACCGATGGTGTCGAATACGCGGCCGAACTCGACCGCCAACGGCAGGCCGACGTACCCCAGGCCGATCACGGCGACGGTGGTCACGATGCTGTCAACTCCAGGACGAGGGTTCCGCCGATCATAGGCGGGCTGGCAGGGCGCTCCGGGGCCGGCGCGCCGGCCGGTCTGCCGCGGCGTGGCGACGACCGACGAACGGTGTCCGAACGGTGCCGGGGCGTCCGCCCGAGGATGACACGCGCCGCCTCAGCGGCGGCGGCACTCGATCACACCGTCGACATCGCGGACCGAACCGAGCGTGCGCTGCAGTTGCGGGATCCCCGGCACCTCGACGGTGAACTGCATCTGCGCGACCCCGTGGCGGCTCTGCGTCTGCACGGCCACGACGTTGAGGCGGTCGCGCGCGAAGACGTCGGAGACGTCGCGCAGCAGGCCCTGGCGGTCGCGGGCGCGCAGCACCACGTCGACCGGATAGGTGCGGCGGCCGGATCCCGAGTCGGGCTGCCAGTCGCCCCAGGAGGTCTCGAGCACCCGCTCCGGCGCGCGCTGGGCCATGTCGGCGAAGCTGCGGCACTCGGCGCGGTGGACCGACACGCCGTGGCCCCGGGTCACGAACCCGACGATGGCATCGGGCGGCGCGGGCCGGCAGCAACGGGCCAGCTGCGTCATCAGGAAGTCGACGCCAACCACGCGGACCCCGTCTCCGGACGGGGTCTCGCCGCGCGCGCCGCCGCGGTTCAGCCGCGCGGCGTCGGCCTCGGACGAGCTCGCCGCATCGACGCGGCCCGCCTCGCCGCCCGCCGCCCCGCCGCGGATCGCCTCCTCGAGCATCCGCGGCCCGACCTCTTCGCGCGAGACGGCGATGAAGAGGTCGTCGGGCTTCGGGAAGCCGAGCCGGCGGGCGAGCTCCTCGTGGGCGAGCGCGGTCCGGCCCTCGCGCTGGAGCATCTTCTCGACGCGTTCCCGGCCGGCGGCGACGTCCCGCTCGAGCTCCAGCGCGTTGAACCACTGCCGCACCTTCGCGCGCGCCCGCGGGCTGCGGACGTAGCCGAGCTGCAGGTTCAGCCAGTCCCGCGACGGCCCCTCCGAGCCGCTGCCGGCCCGCGCCGCGACGATCTCGACGGTCTGGCCGTTGCGCAGCACCGTGTTGAGCGGAACCATCTGCCCGTCGACGCGCGCGCCGCGGCAGCGGTGGCCGAGGCTGGTGTGGACGTGATAGGCGAAGTCCACCGGCGTCGAACCGGCCGGCAGCTCGACCACCTTGGCCTGCGGCGTCAGCAGGTAGATGCGGTCCGCCTCGGAGCCGGTGGCGATCCGCCCGCCGAGCGTGGCACCCACCTCCTGCTGCCACATCAGCAGCTGGCGCATCCATTCGACACGTTCGTCCTGGCTGCCGCCGGGCCCGCCCTCGCCGCCCGCGGCGGCGGGCGCCGCACGGCCTCGCCGGCCGGTGCCGCCCGCGGCCGGCGTCCCCGACACCCCCGTCGACACCTCCTTGTAGCGCCAGTGCGAGGCGACGCCGAACTCGGCGTGCCGGTGCATCTCGCGGGTGCGGATCTGCACCTCCAGCGGTCGCCCGTCCTCGGCGGTGACGACGGTGTGCAGCGACTGGTAGCCGTTGGCCTTGGGCCGCGAGATGTAGTCGTCGAACTCGCGCGGCACCGGCGGCCAGATCTGGTGGACCAGGCCCAGCACCGTGTAGCAGTCCTTGACGTCGTCGACGAGCACGCGGAACGCGCGCAGGTCCTGGACCTCGGCGAAGCCCAGGCCCTTGGTCCGCATCTTGTTGTAGATGCTGTGGATGTGCTTCGGGCGCCCGCTGACCTCGGCGACGACGCCCTGCTCGCGCAGCGCGTCGCGCAGCCGCTCGATCGCGGCGCGGACGAAGGCCTCGCGCTCCACCCGCCGCTCCTCGAGCTGGCGGGCGATGCTCTTGTAGAGCTCGGGCTCGAGGAAACGGAAGGCGAGGTCCTCGAGCTCCCACTTCAGCTGGCCCAGGCCGAGCCGGTTGGCCAGCGGCGCCAGCACCTCGAGCGTCTCGTGCGCGATCGCCGGCTCGGGCGGCGTCCGGGTCTCGGCGTGCCAGCGCAGCGACTGCAGCCGCGAGGCCAGCCGCAGCAGCACCACGCGGATGTCGCTCGCCATCGCGAGCGTCATCCGGCGCAGGGTCTCGAGCTGAACGCCGGAGCTGCTCTCGTTCGCGCGCAGCGTGAGGTCCTTCAGGCGCAGCAGCGTGCGCATGCCCTCGACCAGCGTGCGGACCTCGTCGCCCCAGCGGGCGCCGATCTCGTCGGGCCCGACGGCGTCGCCGACGCCGAACAGCACGGCGGCCGCACGCGTCGGGACGTCGACCTTGAGCGCCTCGAGGATGGCCAGCGTGCCGCGCGCGTGGGCGACGATCGGCTCGCCGCTGCCGCCCACCGCGCCGCCCAGCCGCTGCGCGACGAGGGCGACCGCGTCCCCGACCGGGTCGGCCGACGCGGTGGCGTCGCCGGTCGCGACGGAGGCGGCGGGCACGGAGGTGGGGGAAGCCATGTCGGCGTCTCGGGCCCCGACGGGGCCGGCGCGGGATATGGGCATTATAGGCGGATGATCTGGCCCCTCGGCCCCCGCCGCGCCCTGACGATCGACACCGACGCCTGGCTCGGCCTGCAGGCGCGGCTGCCTTACCTGCGCGGCCTCGACGCCGACGAATCCGAGCGGATGCGCGCGCTGATCGCCGCCTTCCTGTCGGCCAAGACCTTCACCGGCGCACACGGCCTCGAGCCGGACGATTCGATGCGCCTCGTCATCGCCGCCCAGGCCTGCCTGCCGGTGCTCAACCTCGGCCTCGCCGCCTACGACGACTTCGTCGAGGTGGTGGTCTATCCGTCGGCCTTCGCCGTGCGCCGCCGGATCACCGACGAGGACGGCCTGGTCCACGAGTTCGACGACGTGCTGGCCGGCGAGGCCATGGACGGCGGCCCGATCGTGCTGTCGTGGGACGACGTCGACGGCTCCGACCGGCCGGGTTCGGCCAACGTCGTGATCCACGAGTTCGCCCACAAGCTCGATCTGGCGGACGGCGAGGCCGACGGCTGCCCGCCGATGCCCCGGACGGCCCGGGCCCGCTGGCTCGAGGCGCTGCACGCCGCCTACGACGACTTCGTCGACGCGCTCGAGGCCGTCGAGGGGGCGATCCCGCCGGACGTCGACCCGGAGAGCGAGGCGGCCGACGACTGGTACGCGTCGCTGCCGCTCGACCCCTACGCGGCCACCGACGAGTCGGAGTTCTTCGCGGTGGCCGCCGAGGCCTTCTTCGTCGACCCGGAGGGGTTCGCCGAGGCCTTCCCGACCCTGCACGAACGCTTCGTCGAGTACTTCGGCCGGGACCCCCGCCGGGCCGCCGCGCGCGCGGCCGACTGACGCGCCCCGACCACGCCGATTGCCGGCGGGCCGGCCCGGCCGGCCGGTCGTGCGGTAGTTCCTTCGGCCCCCGACACGGTCACGCGACGATCAGAGCGCGATGATCCGTTTCTTCAACCACTACGTGTCGGTGCGGCTGCTGCTGCTCACCGGGCTGGAGGCGTTCGTGCTCTTCCAGTCGGTGGTGCTCGGCTTCGAGCTGCGCATGGCCGAGCCGACCGGGCAGTCGCCGCTGCTCGAGGCCGCCGCCTTCACGTTCGTGATGCTGATGGCGATGTCGGCGCTCGGCCTGTACCAGTCGCACGCCGAGCCGTTCCGGACGACCGTCCATCGGCTGCTGATCGCCTACGCGCTGTCGATCCTGGTCATCAGCCTCGTCTTCTACGTCTTCCCCGAGACCTACATCGGCCGCGGCGTCATGGCCTGGAGCTCGCTGCTCGCGCTGGCCAGCGTGCTGATCATCCGCGTGCTGTTCTTCCGCGTGACCGACGTGGGTCTGCCCAAGCGCCGGGTGATGGTGGTCGGCAACGGCCCCGAGGCCGAGCAGGCGATCGAGCACCTGCACCGCGCGTCGATGCGCCACTCGGTCCAGTACGCCGGCCTCTACCCGGTCTCGCCGGAGCGCGAAGGCCGCGTCGACCACGAGCTGATGCTGCGCACCGCCACCGAGCTGCGGGTCTCCGAGATCGTGGTGGCGGTCCGCGAGCGCCGCGGCGGCGTGCTGCCGCTGCGCCAGCTGCTCGACGCGAAGCTGCGCGGCGTCCGGGTCGTCGACCTGCAGTCGTTCTACGAGCGCGAGCAGGGCGTGCTGCGCATCGACAACATGCGCGCGAGCTGGATGATCTTCGGCGACGGCTTCGACCAGGGACTCGCGCGCGACGTCGTCAAGCGGCTGTTCGACCTGCTGGTGAGCACGCTGCTGCTGGCGGCGACGCTGCCGGTGCTGCTGTTGGCGATGCTGGCCGTCGCCCTGGAGAGCCGCGGCGGTGTCTTCTACCGGCAGGAGCGCGTCGGCGAAGGCGGACGTCCGTTCCGCATCGTCAAGCTGCGGACCATGCGCGTCGACGCCGAGGCCGACGGCACGCCGCGCTGGGCCGGCGTCGACGACCCGCGGATCACCCGCATCGGCGCGCTGCTGCGCAAGACGCGGATCGACGAGCTGCCGCAGCTCTGGAACGTGTTCCGCGGCGACATGAGCTTCGTCGGCCCGCGGCCCGAGCGGCCGTTCTTCGTCGAGCAGCTGACCGAGCGCATCCCGTTCTACCAGGTGCGCCATTCGGTGAAGCCGGGCATCACCGGCTGGTCGCAGGTCCGGTACCCGTACGGCGCCTCGATCGAGGACGGGCTGGAGAAGCTCCAGTACGACCTGTACTACGTCAAGAACCATTCGCTGTTCCTCGATCTGCTCATCCTCGTCGAGACCCTGCAGGTCGTGGTCCTGGGCAAGGGAGCGCGCTGATCGCTCCGCCGATGGTCGGTCTGGCCGGGTACGCGCTCGCCGCTGCCGCGTGGCTGGGGCTGGCCGCGCTGCTGGGCGCACGCGGCACCGGCCGCGGCGCGGGCCGCTGGCTGCTTGCCGCCGCGCTGGTGGAGGCGGTCTGGGGCGCGGTGCTCGCCGGCGCGGTCGCCGGCGTCACCGGCCCGATCGCGGTCTCGATCGTCGAGGCCGCGCGCCCGCTCGCCTGGACGCTGGTGATGGTCGCGCTGCTGCGCGACGGCGTGACCGCCGTCCGGCCGGGCCCGGGCGCACCGCCGCGCGAGGTCGACGCCGACGTCGCGCCGCCCCGTCGCACCATCGGCCGGTCGCTGCCGGCGATCGCCGTCGGGCTGGCGCTGGTCTCGGTCGCGGCCGACGCCGGCAGCGCCTCGGCCCATCGCCACGACGCGCTCGACCTGCTCGCGGCGGTGCTCGTGCTGGTCTGCGTCGAGCAGCTCTACCGCAACACCGATCCGGCGCACCGCTGGGCGATCAAGGACCTGTGCCTGGCGGTCGGCGCGGCCACCGCGCTCGACGTGCTGATCGGCGCCGACGCGCTGCGCACCGGCCGCGTGGACGACGGCGTCTGGGCCGCCCGCGGTTTCGCGCATGCGCTGGTGGCGCCGCTGGCCGCGGTCTCGGCCGCGCGCAACCGCGAATGGCGGCTGCCGATCAAGCTCTCGCGCGAGGTGGTGTTCCACTCGGCCGCGCTGATCGGCTCGCTCGCGCTGGTCCTGGCCTCGGTCGCGCTCGGCTGGGCCGTGCGGCTGGCCGGCCCCGACTGGGGACGCGTGGTGCAGGCCGTGCTGCTGTTCGCCGCGGCCACCGCCGCGCTGACGCTCGTCGGATCGCGGGGGCTGCGCGCCCGCGCCCGGGTCGCGCTCGCGAAGAACTTCTTCAGCTTCCGCTACGACTACCGGAGCGAATGGCTGCGGCTCACGCGGCTGCTCGCGCTGCCGGACGACGGCGGCTCGGGCGCGCTGGGCGTGCGGTCGCTGCGGGCGCTGCGCGACCTGGTCGACAGCCCCGGCGGCACGCTGTGGGTGGCCGCGCCGCATGGCGACTTCGTCCGCGATGCCCACGTCGGCGACGGCGACCGGCCGGCACTGCACGCCGACGAGCCGCTGCTGGGCTGGCTGCGCAGCCGCGGCTGGATCGTCGAGCTCGACGAATGGCGGCGCGAGCCCATGCGCTACGACGGGCTGGTCCTGCCCTCGGCGCTCGCCGGGGATCCGCGGGCCTGGCTGGTGCTGCCGCTGTTCCAGCAGGACGAGCTGGTCGCGGTCGCGCTGCTCGACCGCCCCGCGGTCCCGTCCGCGGTCGACTGGGAGGTGCGCGACCTGCTGAAGGCGGCCGGTCGCCAGGTCGCCGGCTTCCTCGCGCTGCGCGCCGCCGGCGAACGCCTGGAGCGGGCCGGCCGGTTCGAGTCGTTCAATCGGATGTCGGCCTTCGTGGTCCACGACCTGAAGACCCTGGTGGCGCAGCTGTCGCTGATGCTGGGCAACGCCGCGCGGCACCGGGCCGACCCGGAGTTCCAGCGCGACATGCTCGCCACGGTCGAACACGTCGTCGGCCGGATGCAGTCGCTGATGGACGAGCTCGGCGGAGGGGCCGGCGCCTCCCGCCAGCGCGTGCCCGTGCCGCTCGCCACGGCGCTGCACGCGGCGGTGCGCGCCCGCGCGGCGCTGAGGCCGCGGCCGGAGCTGGAACCGCTCGACGCGGCCGCCGGCTCGGCGACCGTCCTCGCCGATCCGCGTCGGCTCGAGCGCATCGTCGGCCACCTCGTGCAGAACGCCTGCGAGGCGACCCGACCCGACGGCCGCGTCTGGGTCCGCGCCCGCATCGACGGCGACGAAGCCGTGGTGGAGATCGCGGACACCGGCTCGGGCATGAGCCCCGAATTCGTCGAACGCCGGCTCTTCCGGCCCTTCGCCTCGACCAAGGGCCGCGGCCTGGGTCTCGGCACCTTCGAGTGCAGCGAGTACCTGCGCGAACTCGGCGGCCGGCTCGAGGTCCGCACCGCGCCGGGGTCCGGCACCACCTTCATCGCGCGCATGCCGTGCGCCACCGAGCGCGCGCCCGCGCTGCAGGGAGCCTGATGGACGCCAAACGACCGCCCCTCCTGGTCATCGACGACGATCCGGGCCTGCGCCAGCAGATGCGCTGGGCGCTGGACGCCTGGGAAGTCGTGCAGGCGGGCGACGCCGAATCCGCGCTCGTCGCGCTGCGTCGCGCCGAGCCCGACGTGGTCACCCTCGACCTCGGTCTGCCGCCGGACCCGAGCACGCCGGAGGCCGGTTTCCGGCTGCTCTCCGAGATCCTCGCGATCGCACCGGGCACCAAGGTGGTCGCGGTGACCGGCCAGGACGATCGCGCCAACGCGGTCCGGGCGATCGGCCTGGGGGCCTACGACTTCGTCGCCAAGCCCTTCGACGCCGAGACGCTCGCGCTGGTGCTCGACCGCGCGCACCGTCTCGCCGATCTCGAGCGCGAGCACCGGCGGCTGCTGGAGGCGCGGCCGAGCGAGGCGATCGCCGGACTGCTGACCCGCGATCCCGCGATGACCACGGTCTGCCGGCAGATCGAGCGGCTGGCCGCGGTGGACGCGACCGTGGCGCTGCTGGGCGAGTCGGGCACCGGCAAGGAGCTGCTCGCGCGGGCCCTGCACGAGGGTTCGCCCCGCCGCGCCGGCCGCTTCGTCGCGATCAACTGCGCGGCGATCCCAGAGGGGCTGCTCGAGTCGGAGCTCTTCGGGCACGAACGCGGCGCGTTCACCGGCGCGGTAAAGTCCACCCCGGGCAAGGTCGAGCTCGCCGACGGCGGCACCCTCTTCCTCGACGAGATCGGCGACCTGCCGATGCCGCTGCAGGCCAAGCTGCTGCGCTTCCTGCAGGAACGCTCGATCGAGCGGATCGGCGGGCGCGCGCCGATCCAGGTCGACGTGCGGGTGGTCTGCGCCACGCACCGCAACCTGCGCGACCGGATCACCGAAGGCACGTTCCGCGAGGACCTGTTCTACCGGCTCACCGAGATCGTGGTGACCCTGCCGCCGCTGCGCGACCGCATCGGCGACGCGACGCTGCTCGCGCACGCGTTCGTGCAGCGATTCGCCAAGCGCAACGGCCGCGACCGGATGACGCTGGGCGACGACGCGCTCGACGCGATCGCCGCACACCGATGGCCGGGCAACGTGCGCGAGCTGGAGAACGCGATCAAGCGCTCGGTCATCATGGCGCAGGGCCGGACGATCCACGCGGCGGACCTCGGGCTGGCGCCGGCCGAAGACCTGGTGGCCGATCCGGCCGAGTACAACCTGCGACGGCTGCGCGACGACGTCGAGCGGCGCGCGGTGCTGACGGCGATGGCCCGCTGCGACGGCAACGTGGTACGTGCCGCCGACCTGCTCGGCGTCAGCCGGCCCACGCTCTACGACCTGCTGCGCCGCTTCGGGCTGCGCTGAACGGCGGCGATGGGCACACCGCGACCCGCGTCGCCGCGCATGCGCCGGGCCGGCCTCGTGCTGCTGCTGGCGGGCGCGCTGGCCGCGTCGGGCTGCGGCCGCGACGCG
>JBAXJZ010000064.1:0-12225 GCA_037137595.1 Burkholderiales bacterium
CTTCAGCGCCTGGCCCGGGTCGGCACGCCGCCACGCGTAGTGCAGCATCACCGGCGGTCGCGGCTCCACGGTGCGCCGCGCGACCAGGCGCCCGCAGGCGAGCTGCGGCCGTGCGAACGGCTCGGGCAGCCAGCCCACGCCCAGCCCCGCGACCTGCATCGCCACCTTCTGCTCCAGCGTCGCGACGGTGAGAGTCTCCTGGCCGGACAGCAGCCCGCTGCTTCGCGTGGCCTGCTGGCGCGCGGTGTCGGCGAGCGCCACCGCGCGGTGGGCGAGCAGCGCCTCGTCGGGCAGCGGCTCGTCGACGCGCGCGAGCGGATGGTGGGGCGCGACGCAGAACACCCAGGCCACCCGGCCCAGCGGGCGCAGCGAGAACTGGGTGGACGCGATCGCCGGGCTCGGCGCCTCGTGCGACGCGCCGATGACCAGCTCCGCGCGCCCCTGCAGCAGCGCCTCCCAGGCGCCGTCGAGCACCTCCTGCGAGAAGCGCAGCCGGGTCGGCGCGCCCAGCCGGTAGAAGTCCTCGAGGATCGGCCGCAGCCGGCCGAAGTCGACGATCGCGTCGACCGCGATCCGCAGCTCGGTCTCCCAGCCGCTGGCCACGCGCCGCACGCGGCGGGCCAGCGCGTCGGCCGAGCGCAGCAGCCCGCGGCCGTCCTCGAGCAGCACGCGGCCGGCGGCGGTGAGCGTGGCGCGCGGGCCGCGCCGGTCGAAGAGCAGCACGTCGAGCTCGTCCTCGAGCTTGCGGACGGTGTAGGTGAGCGCGGACGGCACCTTGCCGAGCTCGGCGGCGGCGGCGGCGAAGCTGCCCTTGCGGGCGATGGTGTCGACGGTCTCGAGCGCTTCCAGCGTCAGCGGCATGGGATCAAAAAATTTGAACACCCAGTCGAAATCATAGCCCTTCGCGCGGGCGCCCGGCGCGCCACACTCCCGTCCATCCCGGCGATCGCCGGCCACCCCGGACACGGAGGACGCGATGATCGAACTGCGACCCGCCACCGAACGCGGCCATGCCCAGCACGGCTGGCTCGATTCCTGGCACAGCTTCTCGTTCGCCGACTACTACGACCCGGCCCACATGGGCTTCGGCGCGCTGCGCGTGATCAACGAGGATCGCGTCGCCGCCGGCACCGGCTTCGGCACCCACGGCCACCGCGACATGGAGATCGTCAGCTACGTGCTCGACGGCGCGCTCGCGCACAAGGACAGCATGGGCAACGGCTCGGTGATCCGGCCCGGCGACGTGCAGCGGATGAGCGCCGGCACCGGCGTGCTCCATTCGGAGTTCAACCACCAGAAGGACGCGCCGACGCACTTCCTGCAGATCTGGATCGAGCCCGACCGCCGCGGCATCGAACCCGGCTACGAGGAGAAGCGCTTCGACGAGGCCGACAAGCGCGGCCGGCTGCGGCTGGTCGCCTCGCCCGACGGCGCCGAGGGCTCGGTGACGATCCACCAGCAGGCGCGGCTGTATGCCGGCCTCTTCGACGGCGACGAACGGGCCCGGCTCACGCTGGATCCGGGTCGTCGTGCCTACGTCCACGTCGCGCGCGGCAGCGTGACCGTCAACGGCCGCGCGCTGTCGCACGGCGACGCGCTGAAGCTCGTCGGCGAGCCGGCCGTCGAGATCGCCGGCGGCGAGGGCGCCGAGGTGCTGGTCTTCGACCTCGCCTGAAGCCCCGGACCCCCGCAACCCCATTCCCCATCCAAGGAAGCCCCGACATGACCAAGGTCCTCGTCCTCTACTACTCCTCCTACGGCCACATCGAGACGATGGCGAACGCCGTCGCCGAAGGCGCCCGCGAGACCGGCGCGCAGGTGACCGTGAAGCGCGTGCCCGAGCTCGTGCCCGAGGCGATCGCGCGCAAGTCGGGCATCAAGCTCGACCAGGCCGCGCCGATCGCCACCGTCGACGAACTCGCCGACTACGACGCGATCCTGTTCGGCACGCCGACCCGCTTCGGCAACATGACCGCGCAGATGCGCAACTTCCTGGACCAGACCGGCGGCCTCTGGGCGCAGGGCAAGCTGGTCGGCAAGGTGGGCTCGGTGTTCACGTCCACCGCCACGCAGCACGGCGGCCAGGAGTCGACCATCCTCACCTTCATCCCGACGCTGATGCACCACGGGATGATCGTGGTCGGCCTGCCGTATGCGTTCGCCGGGCAGACCGGCCTCGACGAGATCAAGGGCGGCTCGCCCTACGGCGCCTCGACGATCACCGGCGGCGACGGCAGCCGGATGCCGTCGGCGGTCGAGCTCGAGGGCGCGAAGTTCCAGGGCCGGCACGTCGCGTCGATCGCGGCGAAGCTCGCGCGCGCGGCCTGACGGGGGAGCGCCATGGCCAAGGTCGTCATCGCCTTCCACTCCGGCTACGGTCACACGAAGCGGGTCGCCGAGGCGGTGCTCGAGGGCGCGGCCTCGGTGCCGGGCACCGAGGCGAGCCTGCTCGACGTGACCGCGGTCGGCGACGCCCAGTGGGCCGAGCTCGCCGCGGCCGACGCGATCGTCTTCGGCGCGCCGACCTACATGGGCGGCCCGTCGGCGCCGTTCAAGGCCTTCGCCGACGCGTCGGCCAAGGTCTGGTTCAGCCAGGGCTGGAAGGACAAGCTCGCCGGCGGATTCACCTGCTCGCTGAACATGAGCGGGGACAAGTCGTCGACGCTCGTCTACTTCGTCACGCTGGCGATGCAGCACTCGATGGTCTGGGTGGGCACGGGGCTGATGCCGCCGCGCACGCCCGGGCATCCGGACGAGCTGAACCGGCTCGGATCGTCGATCGGCGTGATGGCCCAGGCCGACAACGTGCCGCCCGAGCAGTCGCCGCCCAGGGGCGACCTCGACACAGGCCGGTCGTACGGCCGGCGGATCGCCGAGCAGGCGAAGCGGCTGCGGCGCTGAGCCGGGCGCGGCCCCGTCACCGGGGCCCGCCCGTTCCGGAAACCGGGGCGGCGCGCGGCAAGGGGTCGGCGGATCCGCACGGCGTGGCCTTCATGCCGATGCGGCCTGTGCTCATTGATCCAGGTCATTTCACCCGGAGGCGGCGCAGCGGTAGGATGTTGCGTCGCAAAAACCGCGAACCGGCCCCGCCATGTCAGCGTTCAACACCGAGACCGTGCTCGACGTCCATCACTGGAACGAGACGCTCTTCAGCTTCAAGACCACGCGGGACCCGTCGCTGCGCTTCCGCAACGGCCACTTCGTGATGCTCGGACTGCAGGTGGACGGCAAGCCGCTGATGCGCGCCTACAGCGTGGCCAGCGCGAACTACGAGGAGAGCCTCGAGTTCCTGAGCATCAAGGTGCCCGACGGCCCGCTGACCTCGCGGCTGCAGCACCTCAAGCCCGGCGACACCGTGCTGGTGAGCCGCAAGCCCACCGGCACGCTGGTCATCGACGACCTCAAGCCCGGCAAGCACCTGTACCTGTTCGGCACCGGCACGGGGCTCGCGCCGTTCATGTCGATCGTCCGCGACCCGGAGACCTACGAGCGCTTCGAGAAGGTGATCCTGGTCCACGGCGTGCGCGAGGTCAGCGAGCTCGCCTACTCCGAATACCTGCAGAACGAGCTGCCCGGCAACGAGTTCTTCGGCGAGCTGGTCCAGGAGAAGCTGCTCTACTACCCGACGGTCACCCGCGAGCCGTTCCGCAACCGCGGCCGCATCACCGACCTGATCCAGACCGACAAGCTGACCCAGGACCTCGGCCTGCCGCCGATGTCGCCGGAGACCGACCGCGCGATGATCTGCGGCAGCCCGGCGATGCTCGCCGACACGCGGGCGCTGCTGGACGTGCGCGGCTTCGTGATCTCGCCGTCGGCGGGCGTGCCGGGCGACTACGTGATCGAGCGGGCGTTCGTCGAGAAGTGACCGACCCGCTCGCGGGGCCGGTCGGGTTCGCGCATGCTTGCGCGAACCCAGGCGAGGACCACTAGCCCCGCTTCGCCCGCATCCCCACCAGCTCGTTCAGCACCAGCGCGGCGAGCACCAGCGCGCCGCCCTCGAGCGTGCTCGCCGTCGGCGTCTCGCCGGCGCCCAGCCAGGCCCACAGCGGCCCCAGCACCACCTCCATCAGGCCGAGCAGCGCGATCTCGTGCGGCGCGAGGTCGCGCGCCACGCGGACCATGATCAGGCAGGGCACGGCGAGCTGCAGCACGCCCAGCACCGCGAGGATCGACAGGTCCGGCAGGCTGGCCGACAGCGGCCAGCCGAGCGGCAGGCAGATCGCCGCCGACACCAGCGCGCCCACCAGCACCGCCGGCCCGAGGTCGACCTTCGCGCCGGTGCGCTTGAGCAGCACGATGTTGACCGCGGAGGCGACCGGCACCGCGAAGGCCACCGCCATGCCGGCGAGCCCGCTGCGGTCGAGGCCGTCGCGGACCATCCAGACGATGCCGGCCGCCGCGACCGCGATCGCCACCCAGGTCCGCGGCGGCACCGGCTCGCGCAGCACCGCCAGTCCGAGCAGCGCGGCCAGCAGCGGCGAGGCGGCCATCACCACCAGCACGTTGGCCACGGTGGTCATCGTCAGCGCGACCATGAAGCAGGTGAACATCACCGCCCACATCGCGCCGCTCGCGAAGCCCACTCGGCCGATCGCGGCGACCGGCCGCAGCCAGCCGCCGCCGTGACGGACGACCAGCACGCCGACGATCCAGGCCGCGCAGAACGCCGAGCGCCAGAACGAGATCTCGAAGCCCTCGGCGTGCTCGAGGTGCCGGGTGCCCACGCCGGCGATGCTCCAGAGCACCGTGCACATCAGCATCGTCCACAGCGCGCGGCGGTGGACGGCGCGCGCCTGCGCAGTGACGAGGCCGGTCGCGGCGCTCACGGCCGCCCCTTCGCGAGGCGGCCGGGACGGCGGCGGACGGCGGAGGCGACCGGGCGGCACGCGTTCGCGCGCCGGGCGGCCGCGCGGGGAACGCGGTGGGGCGGGGTCATGGCAGGGCGTGGAGTATACGGGTCCGCCGCGACGGACCCGGACGCCCCGGACGGTAGAATGCGGCCATGCCGGCGCCGCGCTTCGTCCACCTTCGCGTCCATTCCGAATACTCGGTCAGCGACTCGATCGTGCGGATCGATTCCCTGGTCGCCGCGGCCGCGAAGGACGGCCAGGCCGCGCTCGCGCTGACCGATTCGGCCAACGTCTTCGGCTGGATCAAGTTCTACCGGGCCGCGCGCGGCAAGGGCATCAAGCCGATCCTCGGCGTCGACGCCTGGGTCACGAACGACACCGAGCGCGATCGCCCCCACCGCGTGCTGCTGCTGGTGCGCGACCGCACCGGCTACCTGAACCTGTGCGAGCTGCTGTCGCGCGCGTGGATCGAGAACGAGTACCGCGGCCGCGGCGAGCTGCGCCGCGAGTGGTTCGACGGACTGCAGCACGGCCCCGCCGGGCATCACGGCCTGATCGCGCTGTCGGGCGGGCACGCCGGCGACGTCGGCCAGGCGCTGCTCGCCGGCAGCACCGACGCGGCCGAGACGCTCGCGCGCGACTGGGCCCGCCGCTTCCCCGACGCCTACTACGTCGAGCTCCAGCGCAGCGGCCATGCCGAGGCCGAGCCGCACGTGCGCGCCGCCGCGACGCTCGCCGCGCGCCTCGGGCTGCCGGTGGTCGCCACGCATCCGGTGCAGTTCCTCGAGCCCGACGAATACCGCGCGCACGAGGCGCGCGTGTGCATCGCCGACGGCGAGATGCTCGCCAACCCGCGGCGAGTGCGCCGCTTCACCGACCAGCAGTGGTTCCGGCCGCAGGCCGACATGGTCGAGCTGTTCGCCGACCTGCCCGAGGCGGTGGCCAACACCGTCGAGATCGCGCGCCGCTGCAGCCTGACGATGGTGCTCGGCAAGCCGCAGCTGCCGAACTTCCCGACGCCCGACGGCCTGACGATCGACGACTACCTGCGACGTCTCGCCGCCGAGGGCCTCGAGGCGCGCCTCGCGAAGCTCTACCCCGACCCGGCGGAGCGCGAGGCCGAGCGCCCGCGCTACGAGGCGCGGCTGAAGACCGAGTGCGAGACCATCATCCAGATGGGCTTCCCCGGCTACTTCCTGATCGTGGCCGACTTCATCGTCTGGGCGAAGAACAACGGCGTGCCGGTGGGACCGGGCCGCGGTTCGGGCGCGGGCTCGCTGGTCGCCTACGCGCTCGGCATCACCGACCTCGACCCGCTGCCCTACGCGCTGCTGTTCGAGCGCTTCCTGAACCCCGAGCGGGTGTCGATGCCCGACTTCGACATCGACTTCTGCCAGGACAACCGCTGGAAGGTCATCGAGTACGTGCGCCAGAAGTATGGCGCGCAGGCGGTCTCGCAGATCGCCACCTTCGGCACGATGGCCTCGAAGGCGGTGATCCGCGACGCCGGCCGCGTGCTCGACATGCCCTACACCTTCTGCGACCAGCTCTCGAAGCTGATCCCGATCGTGCAGGCCAAGCCCCTGTCGCTCGCGAAGGCCCGCGAGGCCGAGCCGCTGTTCGCCGAGCGCGAGCGCAAGGAGGAGGAGGTCCGCGAGCTGCTGGCGGTGGCCGAGCCCCTGGAGGACCTGACCCGCAACATCGGCATGCACGCCGGCGGCGTGCTGATCGCGCCCGGCAGGCTCACCGACTTCTGCCCGCTCTACCAGGCGCCCGGCACCGACTCGGTGGTCGCCCAGTACGACAAGGACGACGTCGAGGCGGTGGGCCTGGTGAAGTTCGACTTCCTGGGCCTGCGCAACCTCACGATCATCCAGCTCGCGGTCGACTACATCAACCGCAACGACCCCGACCGCCACCTCGACCTCGCCACGCTGACCTTCGACGACCCGAAGGCCTACCAGGTCCTGAAGGACGCCAACACCACGGCGATCTTCCAGGTCGAAGGCGACGGGATGAAGAAGCTGCTGAAGAAGCTCCAGCCCGATCGCTTCGAGGACATCATCGCGGTGCTGGCGCTCTACCGTCCCGGGCCGCTGGGCTCGGGCATGGTCGACGACTTCATCCTGCGCAAGAAGGGTCAGCAGAAGATCGACTACTTCCACCCGGACCTGCAGCAGTGCCTGGAGCCGACCTACGGGGTCATCGTCTACCAGGAGCAGGTGATGCAGATCGCGCAGATCATCGCCGGCTACACGCTGGGCGGCGCGGACCTGCTGCGCCGGGCGATGGGCAAGAAGAAGGCCGAGGAGATGGCGCAGCAGCGCGCCCTCTTCAACGAGGGCGCGAAGAAGAAGGGGCACGACCCCGACCTCGCGACCCAGCTCTTCGACCTGATGGAGAAGTTCGCGGAGTACGGCTTCAACAAGTCGCACACCGCCGCCTATGCGGTCGTCACCTACCACACCGCGTGGCTGAAGGCGCACTACCCGGCCGAGTTCATGGCCGCGACGCTGTCGTCCGACATGGACGACACCGACAAGGTCCAGATCTTCGTCAAGGACGCGCAGGACAACAAGGTCGTCGTCCTGGGTCCGGACATCAACCGCTCGGTCTACCGCTTCGACCCGGTCGACGCGAAGACCATCCGCTACGGCCTGGGCGGCATCAAGGGCACCGGCGAGAACGCGGTGATCGAGATCCTGCGTGCGCGCGAGGAGCGGCCGTTCACCGATCTCTTCGACTTCTGCGGGCGGATCGACCGTCGCGTGGTGAACCGGCGCACGATCGAGGCGCTGGTGCGCGCCGGCGCCTTCGACGCGCTCGACCCGGACCGCGCGAAGCTGCTCGCCAACGTGCCGCAGGCGATGGAGGCGGCCGAGCAGGCCGCCGCGAACGCGAACCAGGTGAGCCTCTTCGGCGGCGACGACGGCGGCTCGACGATCGAGCCGCAGTGGCTGGCCGCGCCGGCGTGGGACGATCGGAAGCGGCTGCAGGAGGAGAAGACCGCGCTCGGCTTCTACCTCAGCGGCCATCTCTTCAAGGGCCACGAGGCCGAGGTGCGGCGCTTCGTGAAGACGAAGCTCGTCGACCTGCCGCGGATCGCCGAGTCCGCCTACGGCTCGGTGCCGGTGACGGTGGCCGGCATCGTGACCTCGCTGCAGATCGGCATGACCAAGCGCGGCAAGATGGTCCGCCTGGGCCTCGACGACGCAAGCGCCGCGGTGGAGATCGCGATCTTCAACGAGCTGTACGAGCAGGCGCGCTCGGTGCTGAAGGAGGACGAGCTGCTCGTCGTCCACGGCAAGGTCTCGAAGGACGACTACAGCGGCGGCTTCCGGATCAGCGCCGAGCGCGTGCTCGACCTCACCCGTGCGCGCCAGGAGCACGCGCGCATGCTGCTGCTGCGGATGAACGGCGGGTCCGACGGCGCGCGGCTGCGCGCGCTGCTCGAGCCCTTCCGCGCACGGCCCGCGGCCGAGGTGCCGAACGACGGCGTGTTCTCGGCCGAGGACGACGACCTCGCGCCGCCGCCGCCACGCGGCTGCCCCATCGAGATCCACTACCACAACGGCCGCGCGCGCTGCGCGGTGCGGCTCGGGGACGCCTGGCGGGTGCGTCCGGACGAGGCGCTGCTCGCCGAGCTTCGCCAGTGGCTGTCGCCCGAGGGCGTCGAGCTCCGGTATGGCTGACGCCGCGGGCGTCGCGCGTCGCCGCAGGGACCGGGCGCTGATCGGCCGCGTGCTGGGCTACGTGCGCCCGCACTGGAAGGTGTTCGCGCTCGGCGTGGTCGGCATGGTGGTCACCGCGGCCACCGAGCCGGTGCTGCCCGCGCTCTTCACCTACATGCTCGACACCGCGCTCAAGCGCGTCGAGGACTGGATGCTGTGGGCGCTGCCCGGCGCGATCGTCGGTCTCTTCGTCGTGCGGGGCATGGCCACCTTCACGATGAGCTTCGCGATGTCCTGGGTCGGCCAGCGCGTGCTCGCCGACCTGCGCCGCGACATGTTCGCGCGGCTGGCCGAGATGCCCGCGGGCTTCTTCGCGCGCGAGTCGGCGGGCCTGCTGATCGCCAAGCTCGTCAACGACGTGAACAACGTGACCAACACGCTGACCGGCGTGGTGGTGGTGCTGGTGCGCGACAGCGCGGTGATCGTCGGGCTGATGGCCTGGCTGCTCTACCTGAACTGGCGGCTCACGCTGGTGGTGGTCGTGCTGATCCCGATCGTGGGCGGCATGGTCTCGGCCTTCTCGAAGCGGATGCGCCGGCTGTCCTCCGAGCAGATGCGCTACACCGGCGAGATGACCGCGGTGGTGGAGGAGGCGATCCGCTGCAACCCGGTGATCAAGGTCTATGGCGGCCGGGACCAGGAGAAGTCGCGCTTCGAGCAGGCCAACGAGCGGCTGCGCAACTTCGCGCGGCGCATGACCGTGGCCAGCGGGACGATCGTGCCGATGACCCAGCTCGCGGCCGCGCTCGCGGTGGGCGTGGTCGTGGTGGTGGTGCTGATGCAGGCGCGCGCCGAGCAGACCACCGCGGGCGGCTTCGTCGGCTTCCTCACCGCGATGCTGATGCTGCTGGCGCCGCTGAAGCACCTCGCCAACGTCAACGGCGACCTGCAGCGCGCGCTGGCCGCGGCCGAGGTGGTGTTCGACTTCGTCGACGAGCCGATCGAGCCGGACGCGGGCACGCGGCGCATCGAGCGCGCGCGCGGCGAGCTGGTCTTCGAGGGCGTGGGCTTCCGCTATCCCGGCGCCGAGCGCGCCGCGCTCGCCGACGTGGACCTCGTCGTGTCGCCGGGCGAGACCGTCGCGCTGGTCGGTCCGTCGGGCGGCGGCAAGACCTCGCTGGCGAACCTGATCCCGCGCTTCCACTCGGCGACCGCGGGCCGCATCCTGCTCGACGGCATCCCGATCGAGGACCTGAGGCTCGACAGCCTGCGCGCGCAGGTCGCCTGGGTCAGCCAGCAGGTGATGCTCTTCAACGACACCATCGAGGCCAATGTCGCCTATGGCGCGCAGCGCGGCGCGCCGCGCGAGCGGGTCGAGGCGGCGCTGCGGGCCGCGCATCTCGCCGAGTTCGTCGCGTCGCTGCCCGAGGGGCTGGACACGGTGATCGGCGACAACGGCATCCGGCTGTCCGGCGGCCAGCGCCAGCGGCTGTCGATCGCGCGCGCGATCCTGAAGGACGCGCCGGTGCTGCTGCTCGACGAGGCGACCTCGGCGCTCGACAACGAGTCCGAGCGCGCGGTGCAGGCGGCGCTCGAGACGCTGATGCGCGACCGCACGACCCTGGTCATCGCGCACCGGCTCTCCACCATCGTGAAGGCCGACCGGATCCTGGTGATGGCCGAAGGGCGGATCGTCGAGCGCGGCACGCACGACGAACTGCTCGCGCGCGGCGGGCTCTACGCGCGGCTGCACGCGGCGGGCGAGGCCTCGTTCGCGGCGTGAGGGCGTGGAGGGCGACGGCGCGACCGCGTCACGCGGCGATGCGCCCGCGATATGCGGCGATGCGTCCGCGATATGCGGCGATGCGCCCTGCACCCGCGGCCCGTGGCCCGTGGCCCGTGGCCCGTGGCCCGTGGCCGGCGCCGGCGCCGCGCGTCAGGCGACCGCGCCCGCCGGCTTCTGAATCGAGGTGAGCCGCGGCCAGACCAGCCGCTGCCGCTTCACCTCGCGGTTCCAGTCGAGGTTGGCCTGCTTGATCGCCGGGTCGACGTAGCCGCGCCTGTGGTCGAGGTGCAGCCAGACCAGGCTGTGCCGCGCGCGCACGCCGCGCACGCCGGCGTTGTTCATCCGGTAGCCGAAGTTCCGGTCCTCGCCGCCGTAGCCCATCGTCTCGTCGTAGCCGCCCACCTTCAGGATGTCGGTCTTCCAGGCGCCGGTGTTCGCGCCGTTCAGCGAGTTGCGCGCGGTCAGCAGGTCGAGCGTGCGGGCGAGCGGCCGCGAGCGGGTCAGCCGCGAGCGCGACAGCGCGATGCCCTGTGCGGCCAGCCAGCCGTGGTCGAAGACGCGCTGCGAGACGACGTCGTCGTCGGTCATCCGCTCGCGATGGAAGGCCTCGGGGATCGACAGGTGACTGCCGCCGGCGAGGAAGATCCCGGGGCGCGCCAGCCGCGCATAGGTGGCGAGGAGGTCGCCGCGCGGCACGCAGTCCGCGTCGGTGAAGACCACGAAGTCGCCGGCCGCCTCAGCGAACGCGCGGTTCATCATGATCGGCTTGCGGTAGCCCCGGTTCTCCTGCGTGATGTGCCGGATCGGCCACGGCGCGAGCGCGCGGTGCTTCGCCACGGTGGCGGCGACCTCGTCGAACGACGAGTCCTCGGCGATCCAGACCTCGACCGGCGCGAGCGTCTGGCAGCGCAGGCCGAGCAGGGTGCGGTCCAGCGCGACCCAGTTGTTGTAGGCCGAGACGACGACGGTGATCTTCATGGGCGCGGCGATCATAGCCGAGCCGGCGCAGATGAAACGGTTTGTGTCACCGGTCGTCGGAGTGTGCCGCGGCCACGTTGGGCCGACAGGGACGCGCGGCGCGCGCGACCGATGATCGAGGGTTCCGCGTGCGCGGGACCTCAGGAGCGACAGATGGGACAGTTCGAACGGGCGATCGTCGCCGTGGTGCTGGCCGCCGCGGCCGGGGCCGCGGCCGCGCAGGTGGAGCAGAAGCCCGCGCCGAGCCGGTTCTACGGCACCGCGCGGCCGCCGGGAGCGCCGCCGCCGGCCGTGGTGGCGCCGCCGCCGGTGGTGCGACCCGGGCCGGGTCCGGCCTACGTGCCCCCGGGCGGCAGCATCTACGTGCCGCCGCCCGTCGTCCGGCCGCCGGCCTACTACCCGGCACCTCGGCCGCACGTCGACGTGATCATCGGCGCCCCGTACTACCGGCCGTACTACGGGCCGGGCTGGTACGACCCGTTCTGGCGCCCGTATCCGCCGGCACCGGTGATCGTGTCCCCGCCGGTGGTGGTCGCGCCGCCCCCGCCGACGGTGTACATCGAGCGGCCGCTGGCGGAGCCCGCCCAGCCCGCCGCCGGCTTCTGGTACTGGTGCGCCGAACCCCAGGGCTGGTACCCCGAGGTGTCGGAGTGTCCGCAGGGTTGGCAGGCGGTGCCGCCGCGCGCCGCGCAATGATCGGAGACGAACCATGATCCACGACCTCGCCACGCCCCTGCGTCGCCGCGTGATCGTCGCGGCCGCGCTGCTCGCCGGCCTCGCCGGCTGCGCGGTGGTTCCCGATGGCCCGAGCACGATGGCGCTGCCCGGCACCGGCCGCTCGTTCGCGCAGTTCCGCGCCGACGACGACGCCTGCCGGCGCTTCGCCACCGAACGCATCGGCGGCCAGTCCGCGCAGCGCGCGGCGGCCGACACCGTC
>JBAXJZ010000065.1:0-12172 GCA_037137595.1 Burkholderiales bacterium
GCCGGCAGCGCGATCGACAGCGTCTCCAGCCCGCCGTCGACCTCGCGGGTCACCTGGGCGCGGCCCTCGGCCACCTCGACCTTCGAGGCGAAGGTCGCCTGCGGGCGGCCGGTGAGCGCGGCCAGCATCTGGCCGGTCTGGTTCGCGTCGTCGTCGATCGCCTGCTTGCCGAGGATCACCAGCTGCGGCTGCTCCTTGTCGCAGACCGCCTTCAGCAGCTTGGCCACCGCCAGCGGCTGCAGGTCCACGTCGGCGCCCACCTCGACCAGGATCGCGCGGTCCGCGCCGATCGCCATCGCCGTGCGCAGCGTCTCCTGGCAGGCGGTGACGCCGCAGCTGACCGCGATGATCTCGGTCGCCACGCCCTTCTCCTTCAGCCGCACCGCCTCTTCCACGGCGATCTCGTCGAAGGGGTTCATCGACATCTTCACGTTCGCGATGTCGACGCCGGTGCCGTCGCTCTTGACGCGCACCTTCACGTTGTAGTCGACCACGCGCTTGACCGGTACGAGAATCTTCATGGGGGTCTCGGGTGTTGGATTCGGGCCGTTGCGGATGGGCGCGATTATAGGCGTCGGGAGGGGGCCGGAGCGCGCGCCGTCACGTCGGACTTGCGTCAACCAGGTTGACAAGGCGAGCATAGTCCGCCGAAAATGGTCTTGTCAACCTCGTTGACGAGAACGGGTCGGTCCGCCGGCCGCCGCCCTGCCCGCCCGCAGCCGCCCGCCTCCGTCGCCACCATGCCGACCGCCCCGTCGCACCGACCGCCGCCGAACCTGAAGCAGCTGCTGCTGTCGCGCTCGGACTGGTTCGCCCGCGAGATCATGTCGGGCGTCAAGCGCAGCGAGTACGCCTACCTGACGGCCGCGCAGAGCCGCCTGCTCGCCACCATGGCCGGCAAGCCGACCTCGATGGCCGAGCTCGCGCGCCGGCTAGCGATCTCGCGGCAGGCGGTCCACAAGACGGTCGCGGAACTCGCGCGCCGCGGCATCCTGGAGATCCGCGACGATCCGGAACGCCGAAACGCGAAGCTGATCGTCTACACCGACCGCGGCCGGCAGGTGAACCGCGCGGGCGCGGCGATCATCGAGCGCGTCGAGGACAGGATCGCGTCGCGGATCGGCAAGGCGCGGCTCGAGGAACTGAAGGCGCTGCTGGCCGAGGACTGGGACTGACGCGCCGGTCGGGAACTCAATCGTCGACCGTGGACCGCAGCGCCGCCTCGTAAGCACCCGGCGCCTCGTACGGCACCCAGTGCCCCACCCCCGGCACCATGGTGAAGCGCAGGCCCGGCCGCGCCGCCTGCAGCGCCTCGCGCGCCAGCGACGCATCGCGCCGCGTGACCGGGTCCAGCTCGCCGTAGATCGCGTCCGCGCGCTCGACCTCGATCGTGCCGATCGTGTCGCGTGCGATCGGCAGCGCGGCCACCGGCCCGCCGAAGAAGCGCGCCCGTTCGACGTTGGCCGCGTGCAGCGCGACGCCGTCGGGATCGTCGGCGGTCGAGGCGACCATCAGCGTGCGGAAGTTGTGGCCGTGGATGGCGAGCCGCTCGGCGGGATCGGCCGCGCGCTTCCAGCTGCGCAGGTCCATGTTCGGGTCGCGCAGGCCGAGCGAGGCCGCGCCGCAGATCGACAGCCGCCGCACGCGGCCCGGCCCGCGTGCGGCCACCAGCGTGCCGATCAGCGAGCCGAACGAGAAGCCGCCGACGTCGAAGGCCCGCGGGCCCGGCAGCAGCCGGTCCAGCCCGTCGGCCACCGCCGCGACGATGCCGTCCAGTCCGCCCGGCTCGGGCGGATCGGCCGAGTCGCCGAGCGCCGGCAGGTCGCAGGCCCAGACCTCGCGATCGCGCATCAGCGTGCCGACGTTGCGGATCCAGTGGTCCCAGCTGCCGGCGCCGCCGTGCAGCAGCACCAGCGGCCGGCCGCGCCCCCAGCGGCGCCAGACCATCGTGCCCGCGCCGCAGGGCGTGCGCTCGATCCGCGCGGCGGCCGCGAGCGCCGCGGCGAGCCGCGGCAGCGGCACGCCGAGCGCGGCGTCGCCGCCGGGAATCGCGTCGCCGGCGACGGTCACAGCCCGCCGTTGACGACCAGCACCTGGCCGCTCACGTAGTCGCTGTCCGGGCTGCAGAACAGGTAGACCGAGCCCGCCGCTTCCTCGGGCGTGCCGCCGCGGCCGAGCGGGATCATCTGCGACAGCGCGGCGATCCGGCCCGCCTGCACGCCGATCTTCACCTCGCGGCCCTGCACCTCGATCTTGCCGGAGTCGCCTTCCTGCAGCGGCTGCGTGAGGCGCGTCTGGATGTAGCCGAACGCGACCGAGTTGACGGTCACGTTGTAGCGCCCCCATTCCTTCGCGAGCGTCTTGGTGAGCCCGTTGATGCCCGACTTCGCGGCCGAGTAGTTCGACTGCCCGGCGTTGCCGTTGACGCCCGAGGTGGACGAGATGTTCACCACCTTGCGGACCACGCGCCGACCCTCCTTCGCCTCGCGCTCGGTCGCCGCCTTCAGGTGCGGGAAGAACGCGCGCAGGATCCGGAACGGCGCCTTCAGGTGCACGTCGAGGATCGCGTCCCACTGCTCGTCGGTCATCTTCTGGATGACCGTGTCCCAGGTGTAGCCGGCGTTGTTGACGATCACGTGGCAGTCGCCGAACGCATCGAGCGCGGTCTTGACGATGCGCTCGCCGAAGTCGGGCGCCGCGACGTCGCCGGTGCAGGCGACCGCGTCGCTGCCGAGCGCGCGGATCACGCCGATCGTCTCGGCGGCGGGCGCCTCGTCGATGTCGTTGACCACGACCTTCGCGCCATCGCGCGCCAGGCGCAGCGCGATCTCGCGGCCGATGCCGCGGCCCGAGCCGGTGACGATCGCGACCTTGCCGTCCATCTGACCCATGGGTGTCTCCCTCCGTGTGCGGTGTGTATCGGTGTGCCGTGCGCGTGGCCTGGCGCGCCGGTTTGACGGGCGCTCGGCCAGGGTGACAGGATTCTAGCGCCCGAGGAGACCACGGACCGCGCCCGCGCGGCCGAACACGAGACGACCATGACGAGTACGCGCCGCGAGATCTTCGACGACGAGCACGAGCAGTTCCGCGAGCAGGTGCGCCGCTTCTGCGAGCGCGAGATCGCGCCCCACTACCGCGACTGGGAGAAGGCCGGCGTCACGCCGCTCGAATTCTGGCGCCGCGCCGGCGAGGCCGGCGTGCTGTGCACCACCATCCCCGAGCAGTACGGCGGCCCCGGCGGCAGCTTCCTGCACGCCTGCGTGGTGACCGAGGAGATGGCGCGCGTGGGCGCGAGCCTCGGCCTGCCCGTGCATTCGGACATGGTCTCGCCCTACCTGCTCCACTACGGCAGCGAGCCGCTCAAGCAGCGGCTGCTGCCGAGGCTGTGCGCCGGCGAGCTGGTGGCCTCCATCGGCATGACCGAGCCGGGCACCGGCAGCGACCTGAAGAACATCCGCACCAGCGCCGTCCGCGATGGCGACCACTGGCGGATCAACGGACAGAAGGTCTGGATCACCAACGGCTTCAACTGCGGCGTGGTGGTCGTGGCCTGCAAGACCGACCCGGCGGCGGGCGCGAAGGGCGTGTCGCTGATCGCGGTGGAGACCGGCACGCCGGGCTTCACCAAGGGCTCGACGCCGATGGACAAGATCGGCCTGAAGGCACAGGACACCGCCGAGCTCTTCTTCGACGACGTGCGGGTGCCGGTCTCGAACCTCGTCGGCGAGGAGGGGCGCGGCTTCCGCTACCTGATGGAGCAGCTGCCGCAGGAGCGGCTGGTCATCGCGGTCCGCAGCTGCGCGGTGCTCGAGACCCAGCTCGAGAACACGGTCCGCTACGTCCGCGAGCGCAAGGCCTTCGGCACGCCGATCGCCGACTTCCAGAACACCCAGTTCAAGCTCGCCGAGGCGAAGGCCTACATCGCGCAGCTGCGGGCCTTCGTCGACGCCTGCATCGCGGAGCACGTCGCGGGCGGGATCACCGCGGAGCGCGCGGCGATGGCGAAGCTCGTGGCCACCGAGACGATGGGGAAGTACCTCGACGAGTTCCTGCAGCTGCACGGCGGCTACGGGTACTCGAACGAGTACGGCATCGGGCGGGCGTGGGTCGACGCGCGGGTCACGCGGATCGCGGGCGGCACGTCCGAGGTGCTGAAGACGATCGTCGCCCGGGGGCTGTGAGGCGCCCGCCGGGCGGGGCACCACTATCAAGCGGCGCTTGAGACGCCGACACCATCCGTTGATTGTCGCGGGCCGGCACCCGCGCTCAGACTGCTCGCCGCGTCGTCATTCGCCACGTCCACGGGGCGGACGGACGACGCGTGGGGAGACAGTCCTTCATGCCGACCCGGCCGTCCGCGCCCGCCGCGGACCCGAGCTGCGTGCACGCTGCCGTCCTCGTCCGACCCACGACCCTTCGACAGGACACCCATGGACCCGCACCGCCGCCGCTTCGCCACGCTCGCCGGCGCGAGCCTCGCGCTCGCAGCACTCCCGACCCGCGCCCAGACCGTCCCCGAAGTCGCCCGCATCCTCGCCGGCTTCGCGGCGGGCGGCACGGTCGACGTCACCGCGCGGCGCGTGGCCGACCGCCTGCGCGACGGCTACGCGAAGTCGGTCATCGTCGACAACCGCACCGGCGCGGGAGGCCAGATCGCGCTCGGCGCGCTGAAGTCCGCGACGCCCGATGGCCTGACCGTCGCACTGACGCCGATGTCGATGCTCGGCATCTATCCGCACACCTACCGGAAGCTGCCCTACGATCCCGTCGCCGACTTCCTGCCGGTGTCGCAGGCGGTGCGCTTCGACTTCGGTTTCGCCGTCGGCCCGATGGTCCCCGCGAACGTCCGGACGGTCGCCGAATTCTCCGCGTGGGCGAAGGCCCACCCCAGGGACGCGAACTTCGGCAGCCCGGCCGCGGGGTCGGTCCCGCATTTCGTGGGCGAGCTGTTCGGCCGCTCGGTGGGCATCGATCTGCGTCACACCCCCTACCGGGGCACGCAGCCCGCGATCCTCGACCTGATGGGCGGCCAGGTGGCCGCGGTGTCCGGTCCGGTCGGCGAGTTCCTGCAGCACCTGCCGACCGGCAAGGTGCGGCTGCTCGCCACCTCGGGCCTGGCGCGCAGCCGGTTCACGCCCACGGTGCCGACCTTCGCCGAGCAGGGCCTCAAGGACCTTGTCCACGACGAGTGGTTCGGCTTCTACGTGCCGGCGAGGACGCCCACCGAGACGGTGGCGCGCCTCAACGCCGCGATCTCCGCCGCGCTCGCTGCCCCCGAGGTGGTTGAGTCGCTCGCGAACATGGGGCTGGAGGCGAAGCCGTCGTCTCCCGCCGAACTGGCGGCCCTGCTGAAGAAGGACGGCGAGCGCTGGGCACCGCTCATCCAGACCCTCGGATTCACCGCCGAGTCCTGACCCGGGCGGCGCCCGCGTCGCCGCCGTCCCGCCCGGCCTGCTCGTCCGACCGGGCGCCCCAGCGGGGCAGCCACTGCGCGAGGTGTTCGGCGAACCCCTCCGCAGCCGGCGACGGCGCCCGGTTCGCCCGACGGTACATGCAGACCTTCCGGATCGTCTCGGGCTCGGCGACGCGTCGCATCACCAGCCCCATGCGGCCGGCGAGCACACCGACATAGGCGGGCGCGAGCGTGGCGACGTGGCCGTGCGACGCGATCCCGAGCGCCGTGGTGATGTTGTCGACGATGTCGACGGGCATCACGCGGTCGCCCTCGGGCCGGGTCAGCATCATGTTCGCGACGCTGCGCTCGTGGTCGCGGCCCGCGGCCACGAGCGCGTGACCGTGGAGGTCCGCCCAGACCAGTGCCGGACGGGCCGCGAGCGGATGCGACGGCGCGCACCACAGCACCCACGGGCTGTCGAACAGGGCGGTGCGCAGCACCTCGACGCCCACCGCCCGGTCGGGCCCGAGCGCGAGCTCGACGTCACCGTTCGCCACGGCCTCGACGAGCGCGTCGACGGGCACGTCGCTGATCCGGACGCTGACCTTCGGGCGCACGGTCCGGTACTCGGCGATCGCGGCCGGAAGCGCGGTCGCCGCCAGGACCAGCGGCGCGCCGATGCGCACGACGCCCGACGCCCGGTTGCGGATGTCCTCGGCCGTCGTCTCGACCGCCTGCAGATGGCGCAGCGCCGTCTCGGCCGCGGCGAGGAAGTCCCGCCCGGAATGGGTGAGCGTGACGCTGCGCGTCGTGCGATCGAAGAGCCTGAAGCCGACGTGCCCCTCCAGCTCCGCGACCAGCTGGCTGACCGCCTGCGCCGACAGGCTCAGGCGGCCCGCGGCCGAACTGATGCCATGTGTGTCCGCGACGGCCACGAAGGCCTCGAGCTGGCGGATCGTGTAACGCGTGAGGGGCATCGCTCGTGGGTGGCGGTTCGGACTCGGAACGATTCGGCAGCGCCGAGCAGGCCCGCGCGCCGGTGAGCGCGCCCCTCAGACCTTCAGCACCAGCTTCCCGAAGTTCGAGCCCTCGAACAGCTTGAGCAGCGTCTCGGGGAAGGTGTCGATGCCCTCGACCACGTCCTCGCGGGACTTGAACCGGCCTTCCTTCATCCAGCCCGCGATGTCCCGCACCGCCTCGCCGTAGCGCGCCGCGTAGTCGAACACCACGATGCCTTCCATCCGCGCGCGGTTCACCAGCAGCGACAGGTAGTTCGACGGGCCCTTGACCGGCGTGGTGTTGTTGTACTGCGAGATCGCGCCGCAGATCACGATCCGCGCCTTCAGGTTGATCCGCGTGAGCACGGTGTCGAGGATGTCGCCGCCGACGTTGTCGAAGTAGACGTCCACGCCCTTCGGGCAGTGCTGCTTCAGCCCGTCGCGGACGCTGCCGGCCTTGTAGTCGATGCAGGCGTCGAAGCCGAGCTCGCGCACGACGAAGTCGCACTTGTCCGCGCCGCCGGCGATGCCGACCACGCGGCAGCCCTTGATCTTCGCGACCTGGCCCACGGTCTGGCCCACCGCCCCGGCCGCGCCCGAGACGACCACGGTCTCGCCCGCCTTCGGCTGCCCGACGTCGAGCAGGCCGAAATAGGCGGTCATGCCGGGCATGCCCAGCGCGTTCAGCCACTTCTCGGGCGGCGCCAGCGTCGGGTCGATCTTCGTCAGGCCCGCGCGCCGGATGCCCTTCTCGTCGAGCGCGCAGTACTGCTGCACGCCCAGCACGCCGCTCACGTGATCCCCCACCGCGAAGGCCGCGCTGTTCGACGCCACCACGCGGCCGACGCCGCCGGCGCGCATCACCTCGCCGATGCCCACCGGCTCGATGTAGCTCTTGCCCTCGTTCATCCAGCCGCGCATCGCCGGGTCGAGCGACAGCATGAGCGTCTTCACCAGCACGCCGCCGGGCGCGGGCTCGGGCAGCGGGGCATCGACGATCGACCAGTTGGCGCGGGTGGGCAGCCCGACCGGGCGCGACGCGAGCAGGACCTGCCGGTTCACGGCGGAAGTTTCGACGGTCATCGGGAAACGGCTCCTGTGGGAAAGGACGGGGACGGGACGGCGCGCGCGGCGCGCCGGCCTCACCAGTGGGGGGAACGCTTCTCTAGGAAGGCCTGCACGCCCTCGAGCGCGCTCGCCTCCATCATGTTGCAGGCCATGGTCTGGCCGGCGAGCTGGTAGGCGGCGTCGACGCCCATCTCCAGCTGGCGGTAGAACAGGCCCTTGCCCGCCGCGATGGCCTCGCGCGGCTTGGCGACGATGCGTGCGCACAGCGCGTCCACCGTCTCGTCGAGCCGCTCGGCGGGCACCGCCTCGTTGACCAGGCCCTGCTCCACCGCCTCGGCCGCGGAGATGAAGTCGCCGGTCAGCAGCATCCGCATCGCGGCCTTGCGCGACAGGTTGCGCGACAGCGCCACCGACGGCGTCGAGCAGAACAGGCCGAGGTTCACGCCCGAGACCGCGAAGCGCGCGTCGTCGGTCGAGACCGCGAGGTCGCAGGCGGCCACCAGCTGGCAGCCGGCCGCGGTCGCGATGCCGTGCACGCGCGCGATCACCGGCTGGGGGATCCGCTGGACCGTCGTCATCAGCCGGCTGCACTGCGCGAACAGGCGCCGGTAGTAGTCGAGCGAGGGGTCGGCGCGCATCTCGCGCAGGTCGTGGCCGGCGCAGAACGCGCGGCCGCGCGCGGCGATCACCACCGCCCTGACCGACGGCTCGGCGGCGATCGCGTCGAGCGCGCGCTGCAGCGCGTCCATCAGCGATTCGGACAGCGCGTTGTACGCGGCGGGTCGGTTCAGCCACAGCCAGGCGACGGCGCCGCGGTCCTCGCGCACCAGCGGCGGCTCGACGGACGACGGGGACGGATCGGCGGGGCGGGACGGAGCGTGCGCGGCCATGGAACGGGTCTCCGGGATCGGGTCGGGCACCGCACTCGCGGCACCGGCCTCGGGACCGCGGACGCGGCCCCGGTTGCAGGACGCCCACGCGCTCGGCGCGGGCGGCCGCCGACCGTCGGCCGACGGCCGGACGGCTCGGGACCATAGATTACACTCGGCCGGCACTCTTCGAAGGGCCTCATGCTCGAACGAATCCAGGCCGTCGCCGCGCAGGTGGGCAGCGTGGTGGTCGGCAAGCAGCCGCAGATCCGGCTCGCGCTCGCCTGCCTGCTCGCCCGCGGCCATCTGCTGATCGAGGACCTGCCCGGCGTGGGCAAGACCACGCTGGCGCATGCGCTCGCGATCTCGCTCGGGCTGCAGTTCAAGCGCGTGCAGTTCACCAACGACCTGCTGCCCTCGGACATCGTCGGCGTGTCCGTCTACGAACGCGACAACGCCCGGTTCGTCTTCCATCCCGGCCCGGTGTTCTCGCAGGTGCTGCTCGCCGACGAGATCAACCGCGCCTCGCCGAAGACCCAGAGTTCGCTGCTCGAGGCGATGGAGGAACGCCAGGTCACGGTCGAGGGCGACGCCCGCCGCCTGCCCGAGCCGTTCTTCGTCATCGCGACGCAGAACCCGCAGGACCAGATCGGCACCTTCCCGCTGCCCGAGTCGCAGCTCGACCGCTTCCTGATGTGCATCGAGCTGGGCTATCCCGACCCGAAGTCCGAGCGTGCCCTGCTCGAGGGCGCGGACCGGCGCGACATGGTCTCCCGGCTCGAGCCGAAGATGTCGCCGGCCGAGCTCGTCGAGGTCCAGCGGTCGCTGCGGCAGATCCGCACGGCGCCGGCGCTGCTCGACTACGTGCAGAACCTGCTGACCCACAGCCGTCGCGCGTCGGCCTTCTCCGAGGGCCTGAGCCCGCGGGCCGGGCTCGCGCTGCTGCAGGCCGCGCGCGCCTGGGCGATGCTCGACGGACGCAACCACGTGCTGCCCGACGACGTGCAGGCGGTGCTCACCGCCGTCGCCGGTCACCGGCTGAAGCCCGCCAAGGGCAGCGCCACCGGTCACCGCGCGCGCGCCGAGCTGGTGGCCGAACTGGTCAAGGGCGTCGCCGTCCCCTGACGGCCGGCCCGTACCGCGGATGTCATCGCGCGCGATGGGCTGGGTCGAGCGGATCGGGCGGGTCTCGCCCGGCGTCCGCGCGTCCCTCGCCCGGCATGCCGGCGACCTGCGGCTCGACCGCCGGCGGGTCTACATCCTGCCGACGCGCGCCGGGCTGCTGTTCGGGCTGTCGCTGCTGACGATGCTGCTCACCACGGTGAACTACGCGCTCGCGCTCGGCTACGCGCTCACCTTCCTGCTGGCCGGCGTCGGCCTGGTGTCGATGCTGCACACCTGGCGCAACCTCGGCGGCCTCGTGCTGCGGCCCGGCCGCGCCGAGCCGGTCCACGCCGGCGAGATCGCCGAGTTCGGCCTGCAGGTCCGCAGCCCGCCCGGCCCGGACCGCTTCGCGATCGAGCTCGACGTGCCGGGCACCGCGCAGCCCACGCGGATCGACGTGACCGCGGCGACCGAGCAGCTGGTGCTGGTGGCGCTGCCCACCTCGCGCCGCGGCTGGCAGTCGCCGCCGAGGATGCGGCTGTCGACCACCTTCCCCCTCGGCCTCTGGCGCGCCTGGGCCTGGTGGCATCCGCAGGCGCGGCTGCTGGTGCTGCCGCGACTGGAGACGCCCGCCTCGCCGCTGCCCGAGTCCGGATCGGCCGGCACCGAGCGCAGCGGCCGGGGCGAGGACGACTTCGCCGCGATCCGCCCGTTCCGCGAGGGCGACTCGCCGCGGCGGCTGGCGTGGAAGGCGATGGCGCGCACCGGCGGCGACACGCTGCTGGTCCGCGAGTACGAGGGCGGCAGCGGCGGCGAGCTGATGCTCGACTGGCACGCGCTGCCCGCCGGGCTCGACACCGAGGCACGGCTGTCGCGGCTCGCGCGCTGGGTGGTGGACGCCGAGACCGCCGGCCTGCACTACGGGCTGCGCCTGCCGGGCACCGAGCTGCCGCTGGACTCCGGCCCGGCGCACCGTGCCGCGTGCCTCGAAGCGCTGGCGCTCGCGCAGGTCTGAAGGCGACGACGATGGCGCGCGCGGGCTCGAGCCGTTGGCTGTCGATGCGGGTGCTGGGCGGAACGCTCGGCGCCGACTGGGAGCGGGAGCGCCGGGACACGCTGTTCCTGATGGGGGCGATCCTGCTCGCGGTGCTGCCCCACCTCGCCTACCTGCCGGCCTGGACCGGCGCCGGCTTCGGCCTGCTGTTCGCGTGGCGGCTCGGGCTGATCTTCACGGGCCGCGGCCTGCCGGGCGGGCCGGTGCGGCTGGCGGCGGCGGGCGCCTGCACCGCCGGCGTGCTCGCGGAGTTCGACACGGTGCTCGGCCGCGAGGCCGGCGTCGCCCTGCTCGTGCTCTTCCTCGGGCTCAAGCTGATGGAGATGCGCGCGAGGCGCGACGTGTTCGTCGTGATCTTCCTGTGCTTCTTCCTGCTCCTCACCGGGTTCTTCCACTCGCAGTCGCCGTTCATGGCGATCACTGCCGCGGCCGGCGTCGTCGCGCTGCTCGGCTCGATGGTGACGATGCAGTTCGGCCAGCGCGAGGCACCCATCGCCCGACGCTTCCGGATGGTGATGGTGCTGGTGGGGCAGGCGGTGCCGATCGCCGCCGTGCTGTTCGTGCTGTTCCCGCGGATCAGCGGCCCGCTGTGGGGGCTGCCCGACGACGCGAACTCCGGCCGCACCGGCATGTCCGACACCATGTCGCCGGGGCAGATCTCGAACCTCGCGCAGGACGGGTCGGTGGCGTTCCGCGTCGAGTTCACCGGGCCGGCGCCCGAGCCGGCGCAGATGTACTGGCGGGGTCCGGTCCTCGGCCACTTCGACGGCCGGACCTGGCGGCCGGTGAGGCGCGAGCTCGGCGAGGCGCCGACGGCCACCGTCGAGATGCCGCGCACGGGGCGCTCCATCCGCTACCGCAGCACCCTCGAGCCGCAGCCGGGCCGTTGGCTGTTCCCGCTCGAGGCGACGGTCGAGCTGCCGCGCGCCGAAGGCATGCCGGTCACGATGTCGGCCGAGCTGGAGGCGCTGGCCGCCGAACCGGTGCCCGGCCGGCTGCGCTACGAATCGGCGGCGCGGCTCGACGCGAGGACGGGCCTGAACGAGACCCGGCTGTCGCGGCAGGAATGGCTGCAGCTGCCGCCCGGCGAGGCCCGGCGCACGCTCGAGATGGCGGCCCGCTGGCGCGACGAGGAGACCGACCCGGAGCGGCTGGTGCAGCGCGCGCTCGCGATGTTCCGCGACAACGGGTTCCGCTACACGCTGCAGCCGCCGCTGCTCGAGGGCGACCCGATCGACCGGTTCCTGTTCGAGACCCGCGCCGGCTTCTGCGAGCACTACTCGAGCGCCTTCGTGATCCTGATGCGCGCGCTGGACATCCCGGCCCGCGTGGTCACCGGCTACCAGGGCGCCGAGGCGAACGAGGCCGAGCGCTACTGGATCGTCCGGCAGTCCGACGCCCACGCCTGGACCGAGGTCTGGCTCGAGGGGCGCGGCTGGGTGCGGATCGATCCGACCGCGTCGGTCGCGCCCGACCGCATCCAGCGGGGCGCAGCGGGCTTCGCGCGGTCGGCCGCTGCCGACGCCGCTGGCGGCGGACGGGCTCCCGAGTGGCTGCTGCGGATGCGGATGTCGCTCGACGGCCTGACCCACGGCTGGAACCAGTGGGTGCTGAACTACGACCGCACGCGCCAGCAGTCGCTGCTCGCGAGCTTCGGGCTGGACGCGACCGATCCGCGCGCGAT
>JBAXJZ010000066.1:0-12157 GCA_037137595.1 Burkholderiales bacterium
CCTCGGCTGGGTCTCCGCCCAGGTCACCGCGCTGGGGCTGGTCTTCAACCTGCTGTCGGGCGGCTCGATCCCGATCCCGGTCGGCATGGTGATCGGCACCGTCTCGATCCTCGCCTACACGCTGTTCGGCGGCATGTGGTCGGTGGCCGTCACCGACTTCATCCAGATGATCATCCTGGTCGTGGGGCTGCTGATCATCGCGTTCTTCGCGAGCTCGCTCGCCGGCGGCGCGGGCAGGGTGATCGACCTCGCCGCGAGCCGCGAGCTCTTCCGCTTCCTGCCCGAGCCGAGCGCGCACGACATCCTGTTCTTCATCGCCGCCGCGATCACGATGATGCTGGGCTCGATCCCGCAGCAGGACGTGTTCCAGCGGGTGATGTCGGCCCGGGACGAGCGCGCCGCGACGCTCGGCCCGATCATCGGCGGCGCGAGCTACATCCTGTTCGCGGCGGTGCCGATGTTCCTGGTCACCAGCGCGCTGCTGATCATGCCCGAGCAGGCGAAGGGCCTGCTCGAGGAGGATCCGCAGAAGGTGCTGCCCACGCTGGTGCTCGAGCACATGCCGTTCGTGATGCAGGTGATCTTCTTCGGCGCGCTGCTGTCCGCGCTGAAGTCGACCGCCTCGGCGACGCTGCTCGCGCCCTCGGTCACCTTCGTCGAGAACATCTGGCGTCAGTTCCGGCCGCGGATGGGCGACCGCGAGGAGCTGCGCGACATGCGGATCGCGGTGCTGGTGTTCTCCGTCTGCGTCTGCAGCTACGCGATCGTGATGCAGGGCACGCCGATCTACGAACTGGTCTCGGGTGCGTACCAGGTGACGCTGGTCGGCGCGTTCGTGCCGCTGCTCGCCGGCCTCTACTGGAAGCGCGCGACCACGCAGGGCGCGGTGTTCTCGATCGTGCTGGGCGTGCTCGCGTGGCTGATGTTCCTGGCCACGCCGGCCGGCGAGGCCTTCCCGGCACAGCTCGCCGGCGTGCTGGCCGCCGCGGTCGGCATGGTCACGGGCTCGCTCGGGCCGCAGGCGCTGCGCAACCGCCACGACACGCGTGCCCTCGCACACTGACGGCTTCGAGCGGCCCGTTCCGGCGTCGCTGCACGCGGCCGATCCCGAGGCGCTGTCGCGGATCGCGTTCGTGCTGGTGGGCACCAGCCATCCCGGCAACGTCGGGGCGGCGGCCCGCGCGATGCGCACCATGGGCCTGGTCGACCTGAGGCTGGTCGCGCCGCGCTTCGCCGACGTGGCCGAACGCCCCGAGGCGATCGCCTTCGCGAGCGGGGCCACCGACGTGCTCGGCACCGCGCGCCGCTTCGACACGCTCGACGACGCGATCGCGGACGCCCGGCTGACGGTCGCGGTCAGCGCCGAGCCACGCGAGTTCGGGCCCGAGCCGGCGCCGCCCGAAGGCTGCGCGGCCGACGCGCTGGGCGTGCTCGCGGCCGACCCCTCGCACCGCGTCGCCTTCGTCTTCGGCGCCGAGCGGACGGGCCTGTCGATCGACGAGGTCCAGTCCTGCGGGCGGCTGTGCAGCATCCCGGCGAGCCCGAGCTACGCGTCGCTCAATCTGGCGCAGGCGATCCAGGTGCTCGCCTACTGCCTGCGCCGCGCGGCGCTGGCGCCTGCGCCCGAGCCCGCCGCGCAGCGGCTCGCCGACCAGGGCGCGGTCCGCGGCCTGCTCGACCACGCCGAGCGGGCGCTGCGCGCGATCGGCTTCCTCGATCCTCGGCATCCGAAGAAGCTGCTGCCGCGGCTGCGACGGCTGGTGCTGCGCGCGCGCCTGCGCCCCGAGGAGGTGGACCTGCTGCGCGGCATCCTGAAGCTGATGGAACGGGGCGGTCCGCGGTGACGGTGCGCCGCGTGCCGGTGGTGCTGATGCGCGGCGGACCGCTGCGGGCGGCGTGTTTCCTCGCGCACGACCTGCCGACGACCCCCCGGGCGCGCGACGCGCTGCTGATCCGTGCGCTCGGCGCGCCCGACACCGGCGGCTGCGTCGACGGGCCGGGAACGGGCCCCGACGGCGTGTCGCGGGTGCTCGTCGTCTCGCGCTCCCAGCGGCCGGACTGCGATGTCGACGTCCTCGCCGGGGTGGTCGACCCCGGATCGCCGACCATCGACTGGTCCGCACCCTGCGGCCCGCTCGCGGCGGCGGTCGCGCCGTTCGCGATCGCCGCCCGGCTGTTCCCCGCCGGCGACGGCACCGCGCGGGTCCGGCTGCAGCAGGTGCCGGACGGGGCGCGGATGGATGCCTTCGTGCCGGTCGCCGGCGGCGAGCCGGCGGACGAGGGCGGCTTCGTCGAGGACGGCCTGGCCCATCCGTCCCCGGAGATCCGGCTGGAGCGGATCGAGCCGGTCGACCAGCCGTTCCCGACCGGTGCCGTGCGCGAGGTGCTCGAGCTGCCGGGCGGCGGCGTGGTCGACGCGACCCTGGTGGCCGTCGACGAACCCGTGGTCTTCGTGCGCGCCGATGCGCTGGGACTGAGCGGGCGCGAACAGCCCGGCGAACTCGATCGGGCGCGACGTGTCCACGAGCGGATCGCGGCGATCCGGACCCTCGCGGCCGCCCGGTTCGGGCTCGCGAGCGAGTCCGCGCGCGGGCGCGGGCGGGTTCCGGTGGTCTGCTGGGTCGCCCGGCCCGCGCCGTACCGGGGCGTCGGCGGCGAGGTCCCGGCCGACGCCATCGACCTGCTGGCCCGCTGCGACGTCGAGGGCCGCCTCGATGCCGCGCCGGGCGGCCGGGTGACCGCGGAGATCGCGGTGGCCGCGGCGGTCCCGGGCACGGTCGTGGCCGAGGTCGCGCGGACGCTGCCGGGCGTCGCGACCCGGATCGGCCATGCGAGCGGAGCGGTCGCGGCGGCGGCCGACGTCGGATCCCGTGCCCTCGGGCGCGGTCGCGAGGCATGGCGGGTCGACCGGCTGGTCCGCTCCCACGGCGCGCGCCGGCTGCTGGCGGGCGAGCTGTTCGTGCCGGTCCCGGCCGGGTCGGCGGGCGGGGCGCGTCCTGCAGGCTCCGGCGGGCCCGGCTAGAATCGTCCGGACCCCGTCACGGATCCGGACCCGCCACCATGTTCGAGCGCATCAGGGAAGACGTCGCCGCCGTCAGGGAGCGCGACCCCGCGGCCCGCTCCACGCTCGAGGTCCTGCTGTGTTACCCCGGCGTGCACGCGCTGGTGATGCACCGGATCGCCCACGCGCTGTGGCGTCGCGGTCTTCGCACCGCGGGCCGCTTCACCTCGCACCTCGGCCGCATGCTGACCGGCATCGAGATCCACCCGGGCGCCACGATCGGCCGCAGGGTGTTCATCGACCACGGCATGGGCGTCGTCATCGGCGAGACCGCCGAGGTCGGCGACGACTGCACGATCTACCAGGGCGTCACGCTGGGCGGAACCTCGCTCACCCGCGGCGCCAAGCGCCACCCCACGCTGGAGCGCGGCGTGGTGATCGGCGCGGGCGCCAAGGTGCTCGGCGGCTTCACGGTGGGCGAGGGCGCGCGCGTGGGCTCCAACTCGGTCGTGGTCAAGACCGTGCCGCCGGGGGCGACCGCGGTCGGCATCCCGGCGCGGATCGTCGGCGACGACGTCGAGGCCCGGCGCGAGGCGCAGGCCGCGCGGATGGGCTTCTCGGCCTATGCGGTCACGCAGGGTGCGGACGACCCGCTGTCGGTCGCGCTGCACCAGCTGATCGACCACGTGGCCGAGCAGGACCACCGGATCGAGCAGCTGCTCGCGGCGGTGGAGCGCCTGGGCGGCGCGCGGCCGGAGGGCTGCGAGGGTGCGCCGCTCGACCGCGGCCGGCTGACCAAGCTGGTCGACTGAGTCCGCTCGCCGGCTCAGCCGGCCGCGAGCGCCTCGCCGCGGCCGTCCGTCCAGCGCAGCAGCGTGCCGCGGTCGGCGTCCCAGTCCGTCAGCACGACCCGCGTGCGCGCCGTGCCCCCCGCCTCCCAGCGGTGCACGGCCGGGCGGTGCGTGTGCCCGTGGATCAGCAGCGTGGCGCCGGCCGCCGCCATCGCGGCGTCGACCGCGCCCGGATTGACGTCCATCAGCGCACCCGGCTTCTCGCGCTTGCCCGCCTCGCTGGTCTCGCGGACCGCGCGACCCATCGCGAAGCGCTCGGGCAGCCCGCGTTCGAGGAAGGCCCGCTGCCAGCCGGGGTCGCGGCAGGTGCGTCGCCACTGCTGGTAGACGAGGTCGTCGGTGCACAGCGCATCGCCGTGCGACCAGAGTGCCGGCACGCCATGCAGCGAGACCGGCGTGGGGTCCTCGAGCATCACGGCGCCGCAGCGCGCGACGTAGTCGGCGACGGGCGCGGACGGCGTCGGCACGCCGAGCAGGAAGTCGCGGTTGCCGCGCATCAGCCAGACGCGGGTGCCGCCGCGGGCCAGGTCGCGCAGCACCGAGGCGAGCGTGTCGGCCAGCGGGTCGGCGCCGTCGTCGCCCACCCAGAGCTCGAACAGGTCGCCGAGCAGCGCCACGTGCGCCGACCCGGGACCGTGCCGGCGCAGCGCGTCCAGGAACCGCCCGGCCGTCGCCGGCGCCTCCGGCGCCAGGTGCATGTCCGACGCGAAGAGGACGGGCTCGTCGCGCGGGATCGTCAGCACGGCCGGGCGCTGCGCGTCACTTGGACCCGACGCGGGTCATCGACTGGATGACCACGGCCTCGGCCGGCACGTCGCGGTGCATGCCGCTCGACGTGGTCTTCACCGCCTTGATCGCGTTGACCGTGTCCATGCCCTGGACCACCTTGCCGAAGACCGCGTAGCCGTGGCCGTCGGGCTGCGGGTGGTTGAGCATCGAGTTGTCGACGACGTTGATGAAGAACTGCGCGGTCGCCGAATCGGGGATCGAGGTGCGGGCCATCGCGAGCCAGCCGGTGTCGTTCTTCAGGCCGTTCTGCGATTCGAGCTTGATCGGCGCGTTGGTGGGCTTCTGCTTCATGTCGGACGTGAAGCCGCCGCCCTGGATCATGAAGTTGCCGATCACGCGGTGGAAGATCGTGCCGTCGTAGTGCTTCGAGTCGACGTACTTCAGGAAGTTCTCGACGGTGATCGGGGCCTTCGCGGGGTAGAGCTCGACGACGATCTCGCCTTTCGAGGTCTTGATCAGCACCTGGGGGTTGGCCTGGGCGGATGCGCCTTCGGGCACGGCGAGCGAGACGAGCAGGGCACCGATCAGCGGCAGGGTCTTGGTCATCGTGGGGTCACCTGGGGTTGCGCGCCGGGGCGCGGGTTGGAAGCGGTCGGGGTGGTCGGCGTCTGCGCCTGGACGCGGCCGAGCAGCTCGCGCGCCATCGCGAGCTTGCCGCGCGCCGACGCGTTGCGAGGGTCGAGGCGTCCGGCCTGCTCGTAGGCACGGGCGGCCAGCTGCAGGTGGATGTCGCCGAGGTTCTCGTGGGCGAGCCCGTAGCTCGGCACCGCGCGGATCGACTGCTCGAGCGCGGCGCGCGCCGCGTCCCAGTCGCCGCGGGAGGCGAGCAGCACGGCGAGGTTGTTGTAGGGCTCGGGCAGCTCCGGGAAGTCCTCGGTGAGGCCGCGGAAGACGGCGATCGCGTCGTCCGCGCGATGTCGCTCGGCGAGGATCACGCCGCGCAGGAAGCGCAACCGGGGGTCGCGCGGGTCGGTCTTCAGGCCGTCCTCGGCGAGCCGCATCGCGTCGTCGGCGCGGCCGGCCCGCCAGGCGGCGATCGCGCCGTCGTAGGGCGTGCTGAGGGACGGACGGACCGGCTCGGGCGGTGACAGCTGCTGGCCGATGCCCGGCGTGACCTGGGAGCCCGGGGTCATCACGTCCTGCAGGCCGAGCCCCTGCTGCGCGGTGCCGGGCACGGGCGCGCAGACCAGCGCGGCGGCCAGCGCCGCGGCCGCGAGCCCGCCGGACGGCCTCCCGGAGGGCCGCGGCGCCGCTGCTATACTCGGCCGATTCGACGCGGACGTCGCGCGGGCCATCCGTGGATCCGGAGTCATCCGGCCATTCTAGCAACCCGGCCCCCCGTCCCTCCCGACGGTCGCTCCAGTTCGCATGCTCCGCATCCACAACACGCTCACCCGCCGCAAGGAAGACTTCGTCCCGCTCGAGCCCGGCCGCGTGCGGATGTACGTCTGCGGGATCACGGTCTACGACCGCTGCCACATCGGGCACGCGCGGATGATGCTGGTGTTCGACATGGTCGCCCGCTGGCTGCGCGCGAGCGGCTACGGGCTGACCTACGTCCGCAACATCACCGACATCGACGACAAGATCATCAGGCGGGCGGTGCAGAACGGCGAGACGATCGGCGCGCTGACCTCGCGCTTCATCGCCGCGATGCACGAGGACCTCGACGCGCTCGGCGTGCTGCGGCCCGACCACGAGCCGCGGGCCACCGAGTACGTGCCGCAGATGCTCGACCTGATCGGCCTGCTCGAGGGCAAGGGCCTGGCCTACGCGGCGCCCGGCGGCGACGTGAACTACGCGGTGCGGCGCTTCGAGGGCTACGGCAAGCTCTCGGGCAAGTCGCTCGACGAACTGCGCGCCGGCGAGCGCGGCGCGGTCGGTGACGCCAAGCACGACCCGCTCGACTTCGTGCTGTGGAAGGCCGCCAAGGCCGACGAGCCCGCCGAGGCCAAGTGGCCGTCGCGCTGGGGCGAGGGTCGCCCGGGCTGGCACATCGAATGCTCGGCGATGTCCTCGTCGCTGCTCGGCAACCACTTCGACATCCACGGCGGCGGCGCGGACCTGCAGTTCCCGCACCACGAGAACGAGATCGCGCAGAGCGAGGGCGCGCACGGCGGCCCGTTCGTCCGCTACTGGATGCACAACGGATTCGTGCGGGTCGACGACGAGAAGATGTCGAAGTCGCTCGGCAACTTCTTCACGATCCGTGAGGTGCTCGAGCGCTACGACCCCGAGGTGCTGCGCCTCTTCGTGCTGCGCGCCCACTACCGCAGCCCGCTGAACTACTCGGACGCCGCGCTGGACGACGCGCGGGCGAGCCTGCTGCGGCTCTACACCGCGCTCACGCCCGGCGAGGCCGCGCCCGCCGGCGACCCGGACTGGAACGGACCCGAGGCCGGGCGCTTCCGCGAGGCGATGGACGACGACTTCAACACGCCGGTCGCCGTCTCGGTGCTCTTCGAACTCGCCACCGAGCTCAACCGCACGCGCGACGCCGCCGTCGAGCGCCGGCTGCGTGCGCTCGCCGGCGTGCTGGGCCTGCTCGGCCAGGACCGCGACGCGGTGCTGCGCGGCGGGCTGCGGGGTCGTGCCGACGCGGGGGCCGGGCTGTCCGACGCCGAGATCGACGCCGCCGTCGCGCGCCGCGCCGACGCGAAGAAGGCGAAGCGCTTCGACGAAGCCGACCGGATCCGAGCCGAGCTCGCCGCGCAGGGCGTGGTGCTCGAGGACGGTGCGGGCGGGACGCGGTGGCGGCGCGGCTGATCCGCGGGCCGGGGCCGGCCCGGTGAGCGCGGCCCCGATCGCGGCGGTGCATCCGCCCTGGTGGGTGGAGGCGGGCGACGCGCTGTGCGCCTGCGACCCCACGATGGCGGGCGTGATCCGCACCTGGACCGGCCAGGGCCGCCTGCAGTCGCGTGGCGATCCGTTCACCACGCTGGCCCGCTCCATCGTCGGCCAGCAGATCTCGGTCAAGGCCGCGCAGTCGGTCTGGCTGCGCTTCGAGAAGGCCGCCGGCACGGTCACCCCGCAGCGCGTGTCGCGGATGCGGCTGACCACGCTGACGAAAGCCGGGCTGTCGACGCGCAAGGCCGAATATGTCCGCGACCTGGCCTCGCATTTCGTCACCGGCGCGGTCGATCCCGCGCACTGGCCTGCGCTCGACGACGAGGCGGTGATCGCCGAACTCGTCCAGGTCCGCGGCATCGGACGCTGGACAGCGGAGATGTTCCTGATCTTCAATCTGCTCCGGCCGGACGTCTTCCCGACGGACGACCTGGGGCTGCTGAAGGCCCTCGCGATCCACTACAACGACGGACGCCCGGTCGGCAAGGCCGAGGCGCAGGCCCTGGGCGAGCGGTGGCGCCCCTGGCGCACGATCGCCACCTGGTACCTGTGGCGCAGTCTCGACCCCCTGCCGGTGGATTACTGAAGACGACATGAAGACCACGTTCCTGGAATTCGAGCAGCCGATCGCCGAGCTCGAGGCGAAGATCGACGAGCTGCGCTTCGTGCAGGACGACTCGGCGGTCGACATCGCCGACGAGATCCAGCGGCTCGAGAAGAAGAGCCAGTCGCTGGTGAAGGACACCTACGCGAAGCTCTCCCCGTGGCAGGTCGCGCAGGTCGCGCGCCATCCGCAGCGGCCCTACACGCTCGACTACGTCGCGGCGATGTTCAGCGACTGGCACGAGCTGCACGGCGACCGCGCGTTCGCCGACGACCCGTCCATCGTCGGCGGCCTGGCCCGCTTCAACGGTCTGCCGGTGATGATCATCGGCCACCAGAAGGGGCGCGACACCAAGGACCGCGGCTACCGCAACTTCGGCATGCCCCGGCCCGAGGGCTACCGCAAGGCGCTGCGCCTGATGCGCACGGCCGAGAAGTTCGGCCTTCCGGTGATCACCTTCGTCGACACCCCGGGCGCGTTCCCGGGCATCGGCGCCGAGGAGCGCGGGCAGTCGGAGGCCATCGGCCGCAACCTGTACGCGATGGCCGAGCTGCGCGTGCCGATCGTCACCACGATCATCGGCGAGGGCGGCTCGGGCGGCGCGCTCGCGATCGCCGTCGCCGACTGCGTGCTGATGCTGCAGCACGCGATCTATTCGGTGATCTCGCCCGAGGGCTGCGCCTCCATCCTCTGGAAGACCGCCGAGAAGGCACCCGAGGCGGCCGAGACCCTGGGCATCACCGCGCACCGGCTGAAGGCGCTCGGGCTCATCGACCGCATCGTCAACGAGCCGCTGGGCGGCGCGCACCGCGATCCGGTTCAGATGGCGCAGATGCTCAAGCGTGCGCTCGCCGAGGCGCTGCGACAGTTCCAGAACGTGCCGACCGACGCGCTGCTCGCGCAGCGCCGCCAGCGCATCCTGGCGTATGGCAAGGTCAAGGAAATCGGTTGAGACGCTGATCGGCGGGGCGCTGGCCGCGCTCGCCGAGCCGCCCGCCGAGGGCCGTCCCCTCGCCGTCGCGTACAGCGGCGGCCTCGACTCCACCGTGCTGCTGCACGGCGCGGTCCGCGTGCTCGGGGCCCGCCGTGTGCTGGCCCTGCACGTCCACCATGGGCTGATGCCGCAGGCCGACGACTGGGCAGCGCACGCGGCCGCGACGGCCGCGGCGCTCGGCACGGCGTTCGGCGTGCTGCGCGCGCCCGGCGGGCCGGCCCGCGGCGACAGCGTCGAGCGCTGGGCGCGCGAGGTCCGCTACGCGGCGCTGTGCAGGGCGACCCGCGACGCGGGCGCCGTCGCGCTCGCCACTGCCCACCACGCCGACGACCTGATGGAGACGCTGCTGCTCGCGCTCGCGCGCGGCAGCGGCCTCGACGGTCTGACGGCGATCGCCGCCGTCGACCGGCGCGACGGCGTGCCGCTGCTGCGGCCGCTGCTCGCGCTGGATCGCGAGGCGCTGCACGCCGAGGCGAGCGCCGCGGGGCTCGCCTGGATCGAGGACCCGAGCAACGCCGACCCGTCGCAGCCGCGCGCCGCGGTCCGGCACCGCGTGCTCCCGGCACTGCGCGAGGCGCTGCCGGGGATCGTGCTGCAGTTGCCCGACGCGCTCGACGCGCTGCGCGACGCACGGACGATCGTCGACGAGCGCGCGCGGCAGGACCTGGCCGCGGCGCGGCGCGACGACCCGCCGGGTTCGCTCGAGCGGGCCGCGCTCGCGGCGCTGCCGCCGCCGCGTGCCGACGCCGCGCTGCGCGCCTGGGTCCGCGGTCTCGGCGCGTCGCCGCCGACCCGCGCGAAGCTCGCCGAGATGCGCCGGCAGCTGCTGGCGGCGCAGGCGAGTTCGGCGGCGCTGCACCACGAGGGCCGGATGTTGCGGCGGTATCGCGACCGGCTCTGGGCGGACGACGCGGCCGCGCCCGATGTACCGGTCGTCGCGCTGCGTTGGGCCGGGGAGGGGACGCTGGTTCTGCCGGGCGGGGACCGGCTCCGCTTCGAGCCCGCCGAGGGGGGACTGGACGCCGACTGGTTGCGGGCGCAGACGCTGTCTGTCGGGCCGGCGGCGTCCGCTGCCCGCTGGCGGCCGGCCCCCGACAGACCGAGCCGCACGCTGAAGAACCTGCGTCAGGAAGCGGGCGTGCCCCCGGCGCTGCGTGCTCGTCTGCCGGCGGTGATGGTGGATGGGCGGGTGCTGTGGGCCGCGCCGTTCGGGCAGGACCGCGACCCGTCCTGGCCGACCGCCGCGCGTGGCGTCGCGATCGGCTGGGAGCCGGCCGACCCGATGACCCGCGATTGGCTGCAGGTCGCGTTCAGCGGCGCCAGCAGTAGTCGATCGACTCGGTCCCCGACTCCCCGCGCCCCCCGGTGCCGTTGATCGTCAGCGTGCCGCACTTCGAGTCGGCGATGACCGGCACCGCACGGATCGTGTAGGCCTGGGCGCTGTCGATGGTCAAGGTGATGGTGTAGCGCGTCGTGCCCGTGGTCGGCGACCGGGTCAGCTCGGTGGGCAGGCTGTCCATCGCCGTGGTGCACGGCGGATCGGTCGACGCGTCACGGACCGAATAGCTGTTGCACTCGACGTACCGACGCTCCAGCCATGTCGAAGCCTGCAGCAGCGTCATCTGCGCGTCGCTGCGCGCCGTGCGGCGCGCGTACTCGGCGTAGCTCGGCACCGCGACGGCGGCGATGATCGACACGACCGCGGCGACGACCATCAGTTCGACCAGCGTGACGCCGGTCGAGACGGCGCGCGGCCGGGTCCGGAGGGCGGGGGTTCGCACGGCGGCTCCTATCGCACCTGGGCCCACGACGCGCGCGGGTTCCAGCCGATGGCCATCTGGACCTGTGCGAGGCCGGCGGCGCCCGCATTGACGTTGAGCATGATCTTGCGGGTGCCCTGTCGGATGGGCGTCGGCGACGCGATGATGCCTTCGAGGCGCCAGCCGGCGCCGAACGAGCCGCCGCCGCCGTCGAACAGCGCGAAGCCGCGCCCGTTGAACGGCGACATCGCCATCACCCATGAGGTGACGTTCGAACCGCAGGGATCGGTCGAGGCCACCGGCCGGATCGTGGCGACGGTCATCAGCGACATCTCCGGCATGTAGTTGACGGGCATGACCACCCGCTCGCCGACGTTGCTCGCGCGGCCGGTGAGGTCCAGGTACCAGCCGGCCGCGCCGGAGGACAGCGAGTTCGTGCTGACGGTGCGCAGCGCGCCGGACTCGGCCGAGATCGTCTGCTGGGTCAGGTCCGCACGGGTCGCGGTGGCGAGCGCGTTGTCGCGGTCGTAGATGCCGTAGATCGACTGCTTCTCGGTCGACGCCGGATCGGTCGAGGCCAGCAGCCGGCCGGTGCCGAACAGCAGCACCCGACCGAGCTGGCGATCCGAGGCGATGCGGATCTTCGCGGTGATCGGCTGCACGTTGCTGTCCGGCCCGACGGCGCGGAAGAGCGGGCGGTTCGAGAAGCCGACCGCCCAGCTGCCGGAGGTGGTGGGCGCGAGGTCGAACTTCCACAGGTAGCCGCGCAGGTCGCCGGCGTAGGCGCTGATCAGTCGCTTGCCCGCGGCGTACAGCAGCCCCGGCGACGACAGGCCGTTGGCCTCGGTCGTCGACTGGTTCGGGACCTCGATCTTGCGGATCACCGAACCGTTCGTCGCGTTCAGGATGACCAGCATCGCCTTGTTCGACGGGCTGCCGTAGCCGTTGCCCGTGGCGACGATCCAGTCGCCGCTGGCGGCGCGGGCGATCACCGGCTCGCCGGTGATGAAGCCGATGTCGTTGTCGTTCGGGAACCACTCCCAGAGCAGCGACGGGCTGGCCGGATCGGTCACGTCGAGCGCGAACAGGCCGCGCGCGCCCGCGCCCGTCGAGGCGACCAGGATGGTGCGCCAGCTGCCGTTCATGTAGACGTCGTGGGTCACGATCGCACCGTCGACCGACCACTGGTGACCCGCCATCGGATCGGCGCGGGCACCGAGCTTCGCGAACGACGGCGACGGCATCCACGCCCACCGGTGCTCGCCGGTCTGCGCGTTGAACGCGTGCAGCATGCCGTCGTTCGAACCCACG
>JBAXJZ010000067.1:0-12123 GCA_037137595.1 Burkholderiales bacterium
CCCGCCTCGACCGAACCGGGAGTGACGTTGGCCACGACCACGTGCGTGACGAGCCCGTCGACTCTGAGGTCGTCGGCATCACGCAGCTGCACCTCGAGCGGGTAGACACCGCCGTCCGGTCGGCGTGCGGCGAGCCGATCGGCGGCCTGGTCGGCGGGGTACATCAGGAGCAGTGCAACCTGCTGCACGTGGTGATCCGCAACGGCACCCAGTTCACGGGGAACTCGAACCTCGCGGTGCCGGGGCGCGACGTCGCCGATTTCGTCGGGCTGGCGCGGGCCGCCGGCTACCGGCACGCGCAGCGCTTCGAGCACCACGCGGACTGGGCACGGCACTTCGCGGCCCTGCTCGCGGCCGACGGTCCGGGCTTCGTGGAGCTCGCGGTCGAGTCGCCGCCGCCGCGCTTCGGGCCGCAGACGCCGCAGCAGCCGATGCCCGACCGCCAGTTCCAGCGGATGGCCCAGGAGGCGCAGGCGCTGTCGGCCTGGCTGGACGCGTCCCCGGCGACCGACGCGAACGGCGCGAGCCGTGGCTGAGGCGACGGCCGCGGGCGACGGCGGCCGCTTCGACTACGTGGTCGTCGGCGCCGGATCGGCGGGGGCCGCCCTCGCGCGCCGCCTGGCGGAGGACGGCACGACGCGCGTGCTGCTGCTCGAGGCGGGCGAGCCGCGCCACCGCGAGTTCTGGATCCGGGTGCCGATGGGCATCGGCAAGATCCTCCTCGACACGCGCTACGTGTGGCCGTTCGCCACCGAGCCGCAGGACACGCTCAAGGGCCAGTCGATCTACTGGCCGCGCGGTCGGCTGCCCGGCGGCTCGAGTTCGGTCAACGGGATGATCTGGGTCCGTGGCGACCCCGCGGAGTACGACCGCTGGCGCGCGCTCGGCAACGCGGGCTGGGGCTGGAGCGACCTGCTGCCGGTCTTCCGCCGGATCGAGTCCGCGCGCTTCGGCGACGCCGAGGTGCGCGGCCGCGACGGACCGATCGGCGTGACCCCGCTGCAGCACACGCTGCGCAACCCGTTGGGTGACGCCTTCGTCGCCGGCTGCCGGGAAGCCGGCATCCCGCAGACCGACGACTACAACGGCGGGGGCTACGAGGGCGTCGGCTACCTGCAGCTGTCCACGGTCCGCGGGCGTCGCTGCAGCACCGCGATCGGCTACCTCGACGGCGCGCCGGCCAACCTCGCGCTGCACACCGAGGCGGTGGCGACCCGCGTGCTCTTCGAGGGCCGGCGTGCGGTGGGCGTCGAGTACCGCCGCGGCGGTCGGCTGATGCGGGCGTACGCGCAGGCGGAGGTGATCCTGTGCGCCGGTCCGATCAAGTCGCCGCAGCTGCTCGAGCTCTCCGGCGTGGGCCGGCCCGACGTGCTGCAGCGGGTCGGCATCCCGGTGCTGCACGCGCTGCCCGGCGTCGGCGAGAACCTGCTCGACCACCTGCAGTCGCGCATCACCTACGCGTGCTCGCGCCCGATCACGCTCAACGAGATCGTCAGCAGCCCGCTGCGCCGCACGCTGATGGGGGCGCGGTGGCTGCTCACCCGCGGCGGCTGGATGTCGACGCCCGGCGCCACGGTGCACGCGCTGGCGCGCACCGCGCCCGAGGACCCGCAGCCCGACGTCAAGATCCAGCTGCACCACATCACCGGCAAGGACCGCTACGCGCGGCGCCCGGCGCAGGGGCTCGACCCCTACCCCGGCTTCGCCGTGGGGCTGTTCCAGCTGCGGCCCGAGTCGCGCGGCGCGCTGCACGTGCGCAGCGCCGATCCGGACGAGCCGCCGGTGATCGACCCGCGCTACCTCGACACCGAAGGCGACCGCCGGGCGATGCTGCGCGCAGCGCGCCTCGCGCTGCGGGTGATGGCCAGCGCACCGATGCGACCGTTCGTGCTCCGCCGCACGCGGCCCGCGCCGGAGGTCGGCGACGACGACGCCTCGTGGCTGGAGTACCTGAAGACCTCGGGACAGACCTCCTGGCATCCGATCGGCACCTGCGCGATGGGCCGCGACGAGCGCTCGGTGGTCGACGCGCGGCTGCGCGTGCACGGGCTCGAGGCGCTGCGCGTGGCCGACTCCTCGATCATGCCGACGATGCCCTCGTCGAACACCAACGCCCCGTCGATCGCGATCGGCGAGAAGGCCGCCGACCTGATCCGCGAGGATCGGAGCAGGAGACCCGGATGAGCGAGACGCCGCACCGCCCCGAACCGCAGTGGCTGGACGGCGATCCCGGCGCCGGATGGCAGGGCCGCCTGGGCCGCACGCTGGCCGAGTCGGAGCCCTGGTGGCCGCCGCGCCGCACGGCCCGCCCGGGCGCGCCCAACGTGATCGTGGTCCTGCTCGACGACGTGGGCTTCTCGGACTTCGGCTGCTACGGCGGCGAGATCCGCACGCCGAACATCGACGCGCTGGCGGCCGGCGGCCTGCGCTTCACCGGCTACACCACGGTGCCGATGTGCGCGCCCGCACGCGCCGCGATGCTCACCGGCAAGGACCCGCACTCGGTGGGCTGCGGCTGGCTGACCCACGCCGACCCAGGCTATCCCGGCTTCCGCGCCGCGGAGATCAGCCGCGACGCGCCGACGCTCGCCGAGCTGCTGCGCGCCGGCGGCTGGTCGACCTGGGCGGTCGGCAAGTGGCACAACACGCCCGACCACCAGGTGCACGCGGCCGGCGAGCGCGCCTCGTGGCCGATGCAGCGCGGCTTCGACCGGTTCTACGGCTTCATGGGCGCGGAGACCAACTTCTTCTCGCCCGGCCACCTGGTCGACGGCAACGACTTCGTCGTACGCGACGCGTACCCGGACGACTACTTCAGCAGCGACGACTGGACCGACCGGGCGATCGGCTGGCTGCGCTCGCACCGCTCCGCCGACTCCACCAAGCCGTTCTTCCTCTGGCTCGCGCACAACGCGCCGCACGTCCCGCTGCAGGCCCGGCCGGCCGACGTCGAGCGCTATCGCGGCGTCTACGACCGCGGCTGGGACGCGCTGCGCGCCGAGCGCTTCGCGCGCCAGCGCGCGATGGGCGTGGTGCCCGCCGACTGGCGGCTGCCCGGCGCGACCCCGGGCGTGCCGGCCTGGGACGCGACCGATCCGGCCCGCCGCCAGGTGATGGCGCACTACATGGCGCTGTACGCGGCGATGATCGACAACGTCGACCGGAACCTCGGCCGGCTGCTCGCCTGCCTGCGCGAGATCGGCGCGCTCGACGACACGCTGATCCTGCTGACCAGCGACAACGGCGCCTCGTCGATCGGCGGCCCCGAGGGCAGCGCCAACCTCTTCGAGAAGCGGCTCGCCCGCACCGAGGACCCGACGCTCGCGCCGCGGATGCTGCAGGCCGGCGCCCTGGGCGGCATCGATTCCTACGCCGCCTACCCGGTGGGCTGGGGCAACGCGTCGAACACGCCGTTCCGCTTCTTCAAGCGCACGCCGATGAACGGCGGCATCCGCGTGCCGATGATCGTCAGCTGGCCGGCGCGCGTGCGCGACCCCGGTTCGATCCGCCGCGACTGGATCCATGTCACCGACACCGTGCCCACGCTGCTGGAGATCGCCGGGCTCGAGTATCCGGCGCAGCACCAGGGCTACCGGACGCGCGGACTCGACGGCCTGAGCTGGGCGCCGATGCTCGACGCGCCCGACGCACGCTCGCCGCGCAGCGCGGGCGGGCTCGCGCAGCACTACGAGCTCGAGGGCAACCGCGGCTTCATCCGCGGCCGCTGGAAGATCGTGTCGCTGCAGCCGGCGACCGCGAAGATCGACCTCGACAACTGGATGCTGTTCGACCTCGAGGCCGATCCGACCGAGATCGACGATCTCGCGAAGACCCGTCCCGAGGTGCTGCGCGAAATGATCGACGCGTTCGAGGCGCGGGCGCGCTCGGCCTACCTGTACCCGCTCGACAATCGCGACAACCGGCGGGTGCTCGCGCTGCCGCCCTTCCTCGAGGAGGCGGCGTCGCGGCCGCGCACCTTCCACGGCGGCGGCGAGACCGCCGCGTCGGCCGCGGTCTCGCTGCTGATCGCCGACCGCGACTTCACGCTCACCTGCGAGTTCGAGGGCGGCGCCGGCGACGAAGGCGTGCTCTGGGCGATCGGCGACAGCTTCGCCGGGCTGGCGATGTTCGTGATGGACGGTCGGCTGCAGCTCGTCTTCCGGCGCGGCATCGAGGTGGAGCACGCGCTCGAGACGCCGCTCGCCGCGGGCACGCACCGGGTGGTGCTGCGGCACCGCGCGTGGGGCCAGCGGCGCGGCTCGGCCACGCTCGAACTCGACGGCGTGCCGGTCGAGGGTACCCTCGACACCACGCCCACGCTGATGCGCCTCGGGGGCGAGGGGCTGGACATCGGCCTGGACCGGCGGCGCAAGGTGTCGACGCGATACGCGTCGCGCGGCGTGTTCGCCTGGCCGGGGCGCTTGGCGCACGTGCGCATCGAGCCCGGCCCGATGGCGCCGGGCAGTCTCGCCAACCGGCCCGAGCGGCTGGCGCAGGCGGACTGAACCCCTCGCAACGAACGGAGGACCCGATGATCGGATTCGACGAGAGACGCCGCGGGTACCTGCGCGGACTGGGTGCGGCGGGCGCGCTCGCGCTGGCCGTCGCGGGCCGCGGCGCGCGCGCGCAGGCCTGGCCCGCGAAGCCGATCCGGGTGATCGTGCCCTTCCCGGCCGGCGGGACGCCCGACGTCACCGTCCGGCGCATCGCCGAGCGGATCGCGCCGATGCTCGGCCAGCCGGTGGTGGTGGAGAACCGGCCCGGCGCGGCCGCGCTGATCGGCGCGAAGGCGGTGGCCGCCGCGCCGCCCGACGGCTACACGATCGGCTACCTGTCGTCGGGGCACGCCACCGTGCAGGCGATCACCGGCCGGCTCGACCTGGAGAAGGAGTTCCGGCCGATCGCGATGGTGGGCAGCTCGCCCTTCCTCGCGGCGGTCAATCCGTCGTCGCCGTGGCGGACGCTGCGCGAGGTCCTCGATGCCGCGCGCGCCCAGCCGGGCCGCCTGACGGTCGGAAGCGCGGGCGTCGGGTCGCCGGCCCACATCGCGTTCGAGCGGATGCGCGAGCGGCTGCCCGGGCTCGACCTCAACCACGTGCCGTTCAAGGGCGCGGTCGAGTCGTACAACGCGATCGTCGGCGGCCAGATCGACTTCACGGTGAGCGTGCTCGGCGCGGCGCTGCCGCACCTGCAGGCGCAGCGGCTGCGGCCGCTCGCGGTGACGACGTCCGAGCGCCTGGCGATGCTGCCGGCCGTGCCGACGATGGTCGAGGCGGGCGTCCCCGGGTACCGCTTCGACGCCTGGGGCGGCTTCGCGGCACCGGCGGGCACGCCGGACGACGTGATCGCGCGCCTGTACACGGTGATCGCACGCGCCGCGGGCGAGCCCGACTACCGGGCGTTCGCCGAATCGCAGGGCGCGCAGTCGCTGGTCAGCGCCAGCCCGCAGGCGTTCGCCCGGGACATCGCCGAGACGCTGGCCGTCGAACGCGCGACCGTGCAGCGGCTCGGCCTGAAGGAATCCTGACGGCCCCACCCGGTCGGGGGCGAACCCGGACCGGCCGGCGCGGCGTGCCACACTCGGCCGCCATGGCCTACCGCTACGCGTTCCACGGCGAGCTGCGCACCCATGCGATCGGGCGCGAGCGCACCGTGACCTACCGCGTGCTGCACCTGCCGCCCGACCTGCTGGCGGTCGAGCCCTTCGCCTCCACGCCGCGGGTGCGGATCGTCGGCGAGCTGGCCGAGCATCCGATCCGCGGTGCGTGGCAGTCCGGCGGCCCGGGCCTGCGCTTCCTGATGGTGTCGCCCGCGCTCAGCAAGGCGGCGCGCATCGCGGTGGGCGACGTCGTCGAGTGCCGCTTCGATCTCGACGATCCGGACGCCGTCGAGATGGATCCCGACCTGGAGCGCGCGATCGCCGCGTCGAGCGTCGCGACGGCGACCTGGGCGCGGCTCACGCCGGGTCGTCGGCGCGGCTACGTCGCGCTGGTCGCGAGCGCACGCACCGCCGCGACCCGGGGGAAACGCGTGGTCGAGGCGATCGCGTCGCTGGAGGCCGGCGCGCCGCCGTGGAAGCGGCGGTGACCCGGCGGCGAAGCGGCCGTGAACCGACGGTGAACCGGTGCCGGATCGGCCGCCGTGCTTGCCGCGGACGGTTCGGCCGCGCGCTCAGCGCGCCGCGTAGGCGGCGCGCAGCACCCGCTTCAGCAGCTTGCCCGCCTCGGTCCGCGGCAGCTCGGCGACGAAGTCCACCGACCGGGGGCACTTGATCGGCGACAGCCGCGCGCGACACCAGGCGATCAGCTCGGCGCCGAGCGCCTCCGACGGCAGCACGCCGTCGCGCGGCACCACCACCGCCTTCACCGCCTCGCCGAACTCCGGGTCGGGCACGCCGATCACCGCGACGTCGCCGACCGCGGGATGGCCCACCAGCAGGTTCTCGGTCTCCTGCGGGTACACGTTCACGCCGCCGCTGATGATCATGTGCGACGCGCGGTCGGTGAGGTAGAGGTAGCCGTCGGCGTCGACGTGACCGACGTCGCCGATGTTCGCGCGGCCCAGGGCATCGTAGGCCGCGCGCGTGCGCTCGGGATCGCCGTGGTACACGAAGGGCGGCACGCCCGAGAAGCAGACGAGCCCGGTCTCGCCGGGTCCGAGCTCGGACCCGTCCTCGCCCACGACGTGCAGCCGGCCGAGCTCGGGCCGGCCCACCGAGCCCGGACGCTCGAGCCACTCGCGCGACGAGATCGACGTCCGCCCGATCGCCTCGGTGCCGCTGTAGTACTCGGTGACGATCGGCCCCCACCAGTCGATCATCGCGCGCTTGACGTCGACGGGGCACGGCGCGGCCGCGTGGATCGCATGACGCAGGCTCGAGCGGTCGTGGCGGTCGCGGACCTCGGGCGGCAGGCGCAGCAGCCGCACGAACATCGTCGGCACGAACTGCGCATGCGTGACGCGCCGGTGCTCGATCGCGCGCAGCGCGGCCTCGGCGTCGAAGCGCTCCATCACCACGCAGCAGCCGCCGGCGCGCAGCACCTGCATCGTCCAGCGCACCGGCGCCGAGTGGTACATCGGTGCGGTCGACAGGTAGACCGATCCGGCGTCGAAGCGCTTCCAGTCGAGGTCGGAGCGCTGCAGGTCGTGCGCGGCGAGCTGCGCGAGCGGGCGGCGGATGCCCTTGGGGTGGCCGGTGGTGCCGGACGAATAGAGGAAGTCGGTGCCCTCGAGGCGCACCGGCAGCGCGGCATCGGCGGGGACGCCGGCGATCCACGCCGGGACGGGGACGAAGCGCGCCGCGGACGCGGTGAGACCGGGGTCCCCGTCATGCGTGTCGTGCGTACCGTGCGTGTCGCCCGCCTCGTCCGCGATCAGCCGCACCCGCAGCGCCGGCGCCAGCGCGGCTGCGGCCGCCGCCACGTCCAGCGTCGCGCGCGTCGCGAACAGCGCCTTCGCGCCGCAGTCGGCGAGCACGTGCGCCGCCTCGTCGGCCCGCCAGTGCGTGCTCAGCGTGGTGTAGTAGAGCCCCGCGCGCCGCGCGGCCCACATCCAGACCAGATACTCCGGCCGGTTCTCCGCGAGGATCGCGATGCAGTCGCCTTCGCCCAGGCCGGCGTCGACGAGCGCGCGCGCGATGCGGCGCGACGCCTGCTCGAGCGTGCGCCAGTCGAGCGTGTCGCCGCTGCCCGCCATCACCACCGCGGGCGCGTCGGGGCGCGCGGCCGCATGCCGCGCGATCGCGTCGACCGGCGCGGCGCTCACTCGGGCTTGATCCCGGCCTGCCGCACCACCGCGCCCCACTTCTCCGTCTCGGCCGCGATGAACGCGCCGAACTGCACGGGCGACATCGGCAGGCTCGCGCCCCCCATCTCGGCCAGCCGCTGGCGCACCGACGGCATCGCGAGCACCTGCGCGACCTCGGCGTGCAGCCGCTCGACGGTCGGCGCGGGCACCTTCGACGAGGTCAGCAGCCCGACCCAGACCACCACCTCGAAACCCGGATAGCCCGACTCGGCGACGGTGGGCACCGACGGCAGCTCGGCCGTGCGCTGCGCGGTGGTGACCGCGAGCGCGCGCAGCCGGCCGGCGTTCACGTGCGGCAGCGCGGTGACCAGGTTGTCGACCATGACCTGCACCTGCCCGCCGACGAGATCGGTGAGCGCGGGCGCGGCGCCCTTGTAGGGCACGTGGACGAGGTCGATGCCGGCGCGCATCTTCAGCATCTCGCCCGCGAGATGGCTCGAGGTGGCGGTGCCCGACGACGCGATCGACAGCGCACCGGGCTTCGCCTTCGCGAGCGCCACCAGTTCGGCGACGGTGGTCGCCGGCACCGAGGGATGCACGAGCAGCACGTTCGGCATCGAGACCACGTGCGCCACCGGCGCGAAGTCGCCCGGCGCGTACGGCAGCTTCGGGAAGATCGCGTAGTTCGCGGCGTTCGGGCCGATGCTGCCCATCACCATCGCGTGCCCGTCGGGCTCGGCGCGCAGCATCGCCTGCATGCCGATCACCTGGCCGCCGCCGGCCTTGTTGTCGACCGTCACCGGCTGGCCGACGCGCTTCGAGAGCTCGCCGGCGATCAGCCGGCTCGAGAGGTCGAGGATGCCGCCGGGCGTGGCGGGCACGACGATGGTCAGCGGCTTCGAGGGGAACGCGGCGGCCTGCGCGCGGGCGCCGCGCGCGGGCAGGACCGAGAGCGCGAGCGGCGCGGGCAGCGTGCCGAGCACGCGGCGGCGGTGTCGATCCATCCCGGTGTCTCCTGCGTGGGGGTCGGGTCGATCGTAGCGCGGCGCGCGACAGGGGCCGTCGGCCGTACCCCGGGGCCTGGAACGAGGCCGCGTGGTTGAAGGGTTCGGCGCCTTGCGACCGCATCACGGCGACAGACCGGCCGCATGGCGCGATCGACACCCCCTTCACCGAGCCGTGCGGGCCGGACGGCGCGGTCGGGGGTCCGCGCGAGCCTCGCCGATCCTACTCGGCCCGCTCCAGCGCGGTCAGCCCGTGCCGCGCCCGTGCCGTCGTGCAGCGCTCGTCGCCGGGCTGCACCTCGCGGCATGGCGACGGGCGCGCCGCGTAGACCGTGCAGCGCACCCCGACGCCCACCGTGCCGTCGAGCGCCACGCAGCGCGGCGCCTTCGCGTGTGTGCCGCGCATCGCGACGCGGTGCGGCGTCACCGGCTCGACGAGGGCGTCGGACAGGCCGAGCGACGCCGTCTCGAGCCAGTGGAAGGACACGCGGAACGCGGCGCAGCACGCGCCGCAGGCACGGCAGAGGTCGCCGTCGTCGGGCGCGGCGCCGGGGGCCGCGTCGTGCATCGCCGTACGTGCGTCGCCCGGCGGGCCCGCGTCGTGCATCACCGCGCGTGCGTCGCCCGGCAGGCCCGCGGTGCTCACCGGCGCGACCACCCCGACAGCCACCGTGCCCAGTTCTCGAACCCCGCCTCGGCCGCGCGGGCGCTCGCTGCGCGCCAGTCGTACTCCACCGTCACCAGCGAGGCCGTGGCGGTGTCGGGCCCCAGCTCGATCATCGCGTAGCGCGCGTGCGGGCTGCCGGCCTGCACGAACACCGTCGTGCCGCGCAGCGGCTCCTCGTAGGCCGGCAGGCCCACGCTGCCGTCGTTCACCAGCAGCGAGCCGTCGCTCAGCTGCACGATCCGCTGCGTGTGCGAATGCCCGCAGACCATCACCCGCGCCCGCGCGCCGCGCAGGTCGGCCTCGATGTCGGCGAGCGGCCGGATCCGCGGGTCGCCGGTCGGCGCCTCCTCGATCAGGTAGAAGTCCTCGTGGTGCGGCGCGCCGTGGAAGCACAGCAGGTCGGCACCCTCCCGGATCGTTCGCGGCAGCGCCCTCAGCCAGTCGAGCGCGTCGGCGTCGATGCGTTCGAGGGTCCAGAGGTCGGTGCGGGTCGGGCGGTAGGTATCCGGATCGACCAGCGCCACGTCGTGGTTGCCGCGCAGATGGGCCGCGTCCAGACCGCGAAGCCGGTCCGCGGTCTCCTGCGGCCACAGCGGGCCCGACAGCGCGTCGCCGAGCTGCACGATGCGGTCGCAGCCGCGCCGCCGGATGTCGGCCAGCACCGCGTCCAGCGCGAGCGCGTTGCCGTGGATGTCGCTGATCGCCGCGATGCGCATCGCCGGGCCCTCCTGGGGTGGATCACGCCCGGGATGCTAATGCCCGCCGATGATCCACTTGATGATGCCCTTGGCGATGAAGCCGATGAAGCCGAAGCCCAGCGCCAGGAACAGCACGAAGGTGCCGAACCGGCCGGCCTTCGACTCGATCGCGAGCTGCACGATGATGAACACCATGTACAGCATGAAGGCGCCGACGCCGAAGGTCAGGCCGAACCACGCGACCTGCGCCTCGGTGAGGCCGAAGGGCACGGTCAGCGCTCCCGCGCGGCGCCGCCGGCCGGCGGTGCGACCAGCTCGCGGTAGGCGTGCCAGCTCGCATGGCCGAGCCACGGCACGATCACCACGAGACCGATCATCGCGGTGACCATGCCGGCCAGCGTCAGCGCCGCCAGCGTGGCCGACCACAGCGCCATCGTGAACGGATTGACCATCACCACGCGCCAGCTGGTCAGCACCGCGGCGAGCACGCCCACCGGACGGTCCATCAGCATGGGCACGGCGATCACGGTCGAGGCGAAGACCGGCGCGGCGAGCACGCCGCCCAGCATCAGCCAGCCCTCGAAGAGGAACGAGTCCTCGGCCAGCATCACGCGGTGGACGAAGTCCAGCGGTTCGTTCACCGGCCCGCCGGCGAAGGTGGTGATCAGCGAGGCCGAGGTGATCACCCAGCCGACGCCGGCGGCGGCCAGCAGCACGCCGAAGACGATCAGCCGGCCGCGGCCCTCGCGCGGACGCCAGGCGCCGAGCGCGGTGCGCAGCCCCGGCCGCTCGCCGCGCTCGATCGCGGCGCTGATCGCGTAGAGGCCGGTGGCGAGGATCGGCGCGACCAGCAGGAACGCCGACACCGCGCCCGACAGCCCCCAGAACGCGCGGCGGCCGAAGACGACGAGCAGGAGGCCGAAGGCCGCGATGACGGCCCCGTGGAGCAGGCCCGGCCCCGGGCACCGGACGAAGTCGCGCCAGCCGGCGAGCAGCCAGCGCAGCGGCGCGTCGCCCTGCACGTCGCGGACGGCGTGCCGACGCGACTGGTCGATCGCCCGGGCGGCGTGGACGCGTGCCATCGGTCCGCCCGGACGGCGCCCGTCAGTCGAGCGTGGTCAGCACCCGGCGCAGCTTCGTCACGATCTCGTCGATCTGCGCGGGCTCGATGATCAGCGGCGGCGACAGCGCGATGATGTCGCCGGTCACGCGGATCAGCAGGTCCTGCTCGTGGAACGCCCGGGTGAAGGCGTCGAACGCGCGGGTGCCGGGCGCGCCGGCACGCGGCGCGAGTTCGATCGCACCGATCAGGCCGATGTTGCGCACGTCGATCACGTTCGGGCAGTCGCGCAGCGAGTGCACCGCCTCCTGCCACTGCGCGGCGAGCGTCGCGGCGCGGGTCAGCAGGCCCTCGTCCTCGTAGACGTCGAGCGTGGCGATCGCGGCCGCGCAGGCGAGCGGGTGCGCCGAGTAGGTGTAGCCGTGGAAGAGCTCGATCGCCTTCTCCGGGCCCTGCATGAAGGTGTCGTAGATGCCGCGGCGCGCGAAGACCGCGCCCATCGGCACGGTGCCGCTGGTGATGCCCTTGGCGACCGTGACGAGGTCGGGGATCACGCCGAAGTGCTGGGACGCGAACGGCGAGCCGAGCCGCCCGAAGCCGGTGATGACCTCGTCGAAGATCAGCAGGATGCCGTGCTTCGAGGTGATCTCGCGCAGCTTCTGCAGGTAGCCGACCGGCGGGATCAGCACGCCGGTGGAGCCGGCGACCGGCTCGACGATCACCGCGGCGATGGTCGACGGGTCGTGCAGCGCGACGATCTTCTCGAGCTCGTCGGCGAGGTGCGCGCCCCACTGCGGCTGGCCCTTGCTGAACGCGTTGCGGGCGAGGTCGTGGGTGTGCGGCAGGTGGTCGACGCCGGCGAGCATCGAGCCGAAGTGCTTGCGGTTGCCGGCGATGCCGCCGACCGAGATGCCGCCGAAGCCCACGCCGTGGTAGCCGCGCTCGCGG
>JBAXJZ010000068.1:0-12072 GCA_037137595.1 Burkholderiales bacterium
ACCGGCACCTACCGGCCGCGCGGCACCGCCGACACCCACCAGACCTCGAGCCCGTCGATGGACATCTCGAAGGCCTCGAACTTCGAGCGCTTCGTCTGGGACCTCGTCGGCCAGGACGGCGCGCGCACCGCGGCGCTCTGGAACGAGGTCGACACGCGGGGCCGCTTCGAGCTGGGCGGCACGCCCGAATTCGCGCGGATCGCCGGGTTCGGCTTCGTGTCCGGGGCGAGCAACCACGCGACGCGCGTCGCGACGATCCGCGAGACCGAGCGCCGCTACGGCGTCGTCGTCGACACGCACACGGCCGACGGCCTGGCCGTCGCGTCGCGCTGGACCGAGCCCGGCGTGCCGATGGTCTGCCTCGAGACCGCGCTGCCGGCGAAGTTCGCCGGCACGATCCGCGAGGCGATCGGCCGCGAGCCGTCCCGCCCGGCGGCCTACGACGGCATCGAGTCGCACGTCCAGCGCTACGCGCGGATGCCCGCCGATGTCGCGATGCTCAAGCGCTACATCGCCGAGCGCGCGCCCGCGGTGACCGCACCGGCGGGCGCGTGACCGGGCAGGGCGGACGGTGAAGGTCTTCGGCTTCGCCGGGTATTCCGGCTCGGGCAAGACCACGCTCATCGAGCAGCTGATCCCGCGTTTCGTCGCCCGCGGCCTGCGCGTCTCGCTGATCAAGCACGCGCACCACGCCTTCGACATCGACAAGCCCGGCAAGGATTCGTACCGGCACCGCGAGGCGGGCGCGTCCGAGGTGCTGATCACCTCGACGCACCGCTGGGTGCTGATGCACGAGCTGCGCGACGAGCCGGAGCCCGGCCTCGCGGCGCAGCTCGCGAGGATGACCCCCTGCGACCTCGTGCTGGTCGAGGGCTACAAGTTCGCCGACATCCCCAAGCTCGAGGTCCATCGCCCGTCGATCGGCAAGCCGCTGCTGCACCCGACCGACCCGAACATCGTCGCGGTGGCGGCCGACGGGGCCGTGACCACGATGCTGCCGGTGCTGGACCTCAACGACTATGATGCGATCGTCGCGTTCGTCGCCGACCGGCTCGGGCTGGCCGTCGACCGCACGCCGACGCCGGACCCGACCCCACGATGAACCGCCCCGCGCTGCTCGACCTCGATACCGCGCTCGCCCGGCTGCTCGCGCTCGCCGAGCCGCCGACCGCCCGCGAGACCGTGCCCACGATGGCCGCCGCCGACCGGGTGCTCGCCGCCGACCAGGTGTCCACGCTCGACGTTCCGCCGATGGACAACGCGCAGATGGACGGCTGGGCGGTGCGCGTCGCGGACCTCGCCGCGGGCGCGCCGCTGCCGGTCTCGCAGCGGATCCCGGCCGGCGCCTCGCCCGGGCCGCTGCGGGCCGGCACGGTCGCGCGGATCTTCACCGGCGCGCCGGTGCCCGAGGGCGCGGATGCGGTGGTGATGCAGGAGCAGGCGACGGTCGACGGCGAGCGCGTGTCCTTCGCCGCGGTGCCGCCCGTCGGCGAGTGGATCCGTCGCACCGGCGAGGACATCCGTCGCGGGCAGGTCGTGCTCCCGGCCGGGGCCCGGCTCACGCCGCAGGCGCTCGGTCTCGCCGCGTCGGTGGGCCTCGCCGAGCTGCCGGTGCGGCCGCGGCTGCGTGTCGCCTGCTTCTTCACCGGCGACGAGCTGGTGATGCCCGGCGAGCCCTTGCCGCCCGGGGCGATCTACAACTCGAACCGGTTCGTGCTCGGCGCGCTGCTGCGCCGGCTGGGCTGCGAGGTCGTCGACCTCGGCATCGTGCCCGACACGCTCGACGCCACCCGCGCCGCGCTGCGGCAGGCCGCCGCGTCGGCGGACCTGATCGTCACCTCGGGCGGCATGTCGGTCGGCGAGGAGGACCACGTGAAGCCCGCGCTCGAGGCCGAGGGCGAGCTGCGGATGTGGCAGATCGCGATCAAGCCCGGCAAGCCGCTCGCCTGGGGCCGGGTGCGCCGGCCCGGCGGTCACGCGCACTTCATCGGGCTGCCCGGCAATCCGGTGTCGAGCTTCGTGACCTTCCTGCTGCTGGTGAGGCCGTTCGTGCTGCGGCTGCAGGGCGCGGCGGACTCGGGCCCGGCCGTGCTCTCGATGCGTGCCGACTTCGACTGGCCGAAGCCGGACCGCCGGCGCGAGTTCCTGCGCGCCCGGACCAACGCGCAGGGCGGGCTCGACCTGTTCCCGAACCAGGGCTCGGCGGTCATGACCTCGACGGTCTGGGCCGACGGCCTCGTCGACACGCCGCCGTCGCAGCCGATCCGCCGCGGCGACATCGTCCGCTTCCTGCCGTACGCGGGGCTGCTGTGAAGGTCGAGGTCCTCTACTTCGCGGGCCTGCGCGAGGCGCTGGGCACCGCGCGCGAGTCGGTCGAGCTGCCGGCCGGGGTCGCCTCCGCCGGCGCGCTGCGCGCACACCTGCGCGCGCGTGGCGGCGCCTGGGCCGAGGCGCTCGCCGAGACGCGCACGCTGCGCGTCGCGGTCGACCAGGCGATGGCCGCCCCCGAGGCGCCGCTGCGCGAGGGGGCCGAGGTCGCGTTCTTCCCGCCGGTCACCGGCGGCTGATCCGGGGAGGCATCGATGCCGGTTCGCGTGCAGACCGGGGACTTCGACGTGTCGGCCGAGCTCGCCGCGCTGCGGGCCGGACGCGCGAACGTGGGCGCGGTCGCCTGCTTCGTCGGCACGGTGCGCGACGTCAACGCCGGCACCGGCGTGTCGACGATGACGCTCGAGCACTACCCCGGCATGACCGAGAAGTCGCTCGAGGCGATCGTCGCGACCGCGCGTGAGCGCTGGGACCTCGACGACGTGCTGGTGGTCCACCGCGTCGGCGCGCTGCGCCCGCTCGACCAGATCGTGCTGGTGGCGGTCACCTCCGCCCACCGGGGCGAGGCCTTCGCCGCCTGCGAGTTCGTGATGGACTGGCTGAAGACCCAGGCGCCGTTCTGGAAGAAGGAGGCGACGCCGCAGGGCGAACGCTGGGTCGACGCACGCGAGTCCGACGACGCCGCGGCCGCGCGCTGGGGCGACGGCGCGGTGCCGAACGCCGGCGGCACGCGGTGAGCGCCTGGCCCGGCCCGATGGTCTGGCTGGCCGTCGCGGCGGGTGCCGTGATCGGTGCGTGGGCGCGCTTCGCGCTCGCGCTGTGGCTGAACCGGGCCGGTCAGGTCGTCCCGTGGGGCACGCTCGCCGCGAACCTCGGCGGCGGGCTGATGATCGGCGCGGCGCTCGCGCTCGTCGACCGCCGCCCCGAGTTCGCCGCGTGGCGGCCGTTCTTCGTCACCGGGTTCCTCGGCGCGCTGACGACCTTCTCCACCTTTTCCGCCGAGTCGCTCGCGCTGGTGCACCGGGGCGCGTTCGGCAGCGCGATGCTGCACTCCGCCGTGCACCTGCTCGGCTCGCTCGCGGCCGCGGCGATCGGCTGGAAGCTGGTGCGCTGAGTGTCGTCCGGCGCGGCGGCGTCGGCGCGTTCCGCGCCGACGGCCGCGGTCTCAGCGCTGCCCGAACCGGATCTCGCCGAACACGTCCTTGTACTCGCGCGGCTGGGCGCGCCAGTACTGGGTGGGCACGTCCACGCTCGCACCCAGCGCGGCCGCGGCGTGCCACGGCCAGCGCGGATTCCAGAGCAGCCCGCGGGCGAGCGCCACCAGGTCGGCCCGGCCGTCGGCGACGATCGATTCCGCCTGCGCGGCCTCGGTGATCAGCCCGACGGCGATCACCGCAGGCCCCTTGACCTCGGCGCGGATCCGTTCGGCGAACGGCACCTGGTAGCCCGGCCCGAGCGGGATCTTCTGCAGCGGCGAGACGCCGCCGGTCGACGCGTCGATCCAGTCGCAGCCGCGCTCGGCGAGCGCCTTCGCGAACACCAGCGTCTGCTCGAGGTCCCAGCCGCCGTCGACCCAGTCGGTCGCCGAGACCCGGACGCCGAGGGGACGGTCCGAGGGCCAGGCGGCGCGGACGGCGTCGAAGACCGCGAGCGGGAAGCGCATCCGGTTCTCCAGCGAGCCGCCCCAGCGGTCGGTGCGCCGGTTCGCGACCGGCGACAGGAACTGGTGCATCAGGTAGCCGTGCGCCGCGTGCAGCTCGATCGCCTGCAGGCCCAGCCGCGCGGCGCGGCGGGTGCTGTCGGCGAAGCGCTCGACGAGCGCCTCGATCGCGGCCTCGTCGAGTTCGCGCGGCGCGGCTTCGCCCTCGGCGTGCGGCACGGGCGACGGTGCGACCGTCGTCCAGCCGCCGGCCGACGGCGGGATCAGGCGGCCCAGCTCCCAGGGGCGCCCGCTCGAGCCCTTGCGGCCCGCGTGGCCGAGCTGGATGCCGACCGGCATCGAGGACACCGCGCGGACCGCTGCGAGCGTCCGGGCGAGCGCGTCCTCGGTGGCGTCGTCCCAGAGACCCAGGCAGCCCGGGGTGATGCGGCCGATCGGCTCGACCGCGGTCGCCTCGAGCAGCAGCAGTCCGGCGCCGGAGGCGGCCATCTGGCCGAGGTGCACCACGTGCCAGTCGGTGGCCCGGCCATCGAGCGCCGAGTACTGGCACATCGGCGAGACGACGATGCGGTTCGGCAGCGTGAGGCCGCGCAGGGTGAACGGCGTGAACAGCCGCGGAGCGGCCTGAGCGGGTGCGGTCATCGGGCTGGGGCAGGGGCGTCGGCGAAACGGCGATTCTAGCGGCCGCGGCCGTGCCCGACCCTCAGGCCGGTGCGGGCGGCGGCACCGGCACCGGCAGCCCGAGCGCCTTCAGCAGGACGTCGCGCCGGATCGGCTTGACCAGCAGGTCGTCGAAGCCGGCCGACATGATCTCGTCGGTCGCCTGCGGGAACGCGTGCGCGGTGTAGGCGATCAGCTTCAGGCCTTTCAGCGCCGGGTCGGCGCGCACCTGCCGGCACACGTCGAGCCCGGACAGCCCGGGCATGCTGATGTCGAGCAGCACGACGTCGAAGCCGCCGTGCGCCAGCTTCAGCAGCGCGGCCGGCCCGTCATCGGCCTCCTCGACGGGGATGCCGAGCCGCTCGAGGTGGGTCTTCGGCAGGATCCGGTTGATTTCCTGGTCGTCGACGATCAGCACCTTCATCGGGGACTCCCGGGGGCCGCGTCCTGCGGCAGCTGGAACGTGAACGTGCTGCCCTCGCCGGGCGCGGAGCTGACGGTCAGCGCGCCGCCCATCAGTCCGGCCAGCTCGCGCGACAGCGCGAGCCCGAGCCCGGTGCCGCCATGGCGCCGCGTGACGAAGGCGTCCGCCTGACGGAACTTCTCGAACAGCACGGTCTGGAACTCCGCGGGGATGCCGCAGCCGGTGTCGACGACGGCGAAGGCGAGACCGCCCGGGGCCGGCGCGACCCGCAGCTCGACCCGTCCGCGGTCGGTGAACTTCACCGCGTTGTGCAGCAGGTTGTTCAGCACCTGCAGCACGCGGGTGCGGTCGCAGCGCAGCGTGGCCGGCAGCGCGGGATCGAGGACGACCTCGAGGCCCAGGCCCTTGGCGGCGGCGGTGGGCCGGTGCGGCGCCGCCGCATCGTCGACCAGGGCCGCCAGCGGCACCTCCGCGGTCAGCAGCTCGAGCCGACCGGCCTCGACCTTGGAGAGGTCGAGGATCGAATTGACGAGGTCGAGGAGGTGCTGGCCGCTCTGCAGGATCACGCCGGCGAAACGGCGTTCGTCGCCCTCCGGCGCGGCGTCGCGAAGGTATTCGGCATACCCGATGATGCCGTTCAGCGGCGTGCGCAGCTCGTGGGACATCGACGCGAGGAACTCGCTCTTGAGCCGGTTCGCTTCCTCGGCGCGCGCCTGGCTCAGCTCCAGCCGCGCCGCGATCGCGCGCTGCCGCCGCAGCATCACCGTCGCGGCGAGCGCGAACAGCAGGATGACGGCGCTGGCGAGTGCGGCGAACGCCGTGTAGACGCGGATCCGCTCGTCGACCGGCGCCATCGCCTCGGCCTCGTCGACGCCGACGATCACCGTCAGCGGATAGCCTTCGAGCCGCCGGAACGCGTAGATCCGGTTCAGTCCGTCGACGCGGCTGGGCGACACGTAGCTGCCCGCCTCGGTGCCGGCGAACCGCGTGAACAGGGGCGAGTCGCCGACGGCCTGACCGGTGCTGACCTCGTCGCCGGACCGTCGCGCCCGGATCACGCCGTCGTCGCCGACGAGCACGACGACGCCCCGCCGCCCGAGGTCCACCTCGCTGTAGAGCCGGGTGAAGTAGAACGGATCGACCGAGATCACCACCACGCCGCCGAAGGCGCCGTCCGGCTTGTCGATCCGGCGGGTCAGCTGCAGCGACCATTTGCCCGACGCCCGGCCGAGCACCGGCTGGCTGACGTACAGGCCCTGGCCGCGTCCGTCGCGATGGACGCGGAAGTGCTCGCGGTCGGACAGGTCGATCCGCTTGTGATCGCGCAGGTTGCTCAGCAGGTAGGTGCCGTGTTCGTCGATCACCCCGAGCTGGTTGAACAGGCCGCTGATGATCATGCCTTCGCGCACGTAGTCCGCGATGTCGATGCGCTCGCCGAAGCGCTCGTACTGGTACTTCAGGAACAGGACCGTCTGGTCGACCGCGGAGAGGGTCCGGACCGTGTGCTCCTCGAAGGCGCGCGCCAGGTTGCCGTTCGAGCGGACCGTCGCCTGCAGCTGCTGCTCGCGTTCGGCGCGCGCCTTGTAGGCCACCGCGGACCAGGTCAGCGCGAGCAGCACCGCCGCGAACAGCCAGAACGTCAGCTCGTGCGGCAGCCGATGGGGCGATGGCGTCGGCCGGCCGTCGGCGACGGCGGTCGGTGGGGCGGGGCGGGAGGAGGAGGGGGCGGACACGGTCGACACGCTGCCTTCCTGCTGGGAAGGTCGTCCGGAGGGTGCCCGAGCGCCCGGGCGACGGCAAGCGGTCGACCGGGCCGCGCGTCGTCCGGGCGTCCCCCGCTGCCGGACGGCATGCGGCCGGCGCCGGCGGGAGGTGCCGGCCCGACGGATCGTGTCCGGATGGTGTCGGATCGCGGCCATCGTCGCGCCGCCGGCCCCTTGAAACCCGACGGACCGTCCGCAGATCCCCATCATCGACGCGGTCACGTGCCGCCCCCTGGAGAGGACCCCGATGCGCCCCGACAAGCTGACTTCCCAGTTCCAGTCCGCGCTGGCCGATGCGCAGAGCCTGGCGCTCGCCAACGACCAGCAGTACATCGAGCCGCTGCACGTGCTGTCGGCGGTCCTCGGCCAGCCCGACGGCTCGGGCCGCGTGCTGCTCGAGCGGGCCGGCGTCCGGATCGGCGCGCTGAAGGCGGCGACCGACGCCGCGCTCAAGCGGCTGCCGCAGGTCTCCGGCAACGGCGGTGACGTGCAGGTGGGCCGCGACCTCGTCCGCGCGCTGAATCTCGCCGAGAAGGAGGCGACCCGGCGCGGCGACCAGTTCATCGCCACCGAGATGTTCCTGCTCGCGCTGACCGAGGACTCGTCCGAGGCAGGTCGCATCGCCCGCGACGCCGGGCTCGAGCGACGTGCTCTGGAGTCCTCGATCGACGCCGTGCGCGGGGGCGAGACCGTCGGCAGCGCCGAGGCCGAGGGCCAGCGCGAGGCGCTGAAGAAGTACACCGTCGACCTGACCGAGCGCGCGCGCGCCGGCAAGCTCGATCCGGTGATCGGCCGCGACGACGAGATCCGTCGCACCATCCAGATCCTGCAGCGGCGCACGAAGAACAATCCGGTGCTGATCGGCGAGCCCGGCGTGGGCAAGACCGCGATCGTCGAGGGCCTCGCGCAGCGCATCGTCGCCGGCGAGGTGCCCGACACCCTCAAGGACAAGCGCGTGCTGTCGCTCGACATGGCCGCGCTGCTCGCCGGCGCGAAGTACCGCGGCGAGTTCGAGGAGCGCCTGAAGACCGTGCTCAACGAGCTCGCGAAGGACGAGGGCCGCACCATCGTCTTCATCGACGAGCTGCACACCATGGTCGGCGCCGGCAAGGCGGAGGGCGCGATGGACGCAGGCAACATGCTCAAGCCCGCGCTCGCCCGCGGCGAGCTGCACTGCGTGGGCGCGACCACGCTCGACGAGTACCGCAAGTACATCGAGAAGGACGCCGCGCTGGAGCGCCGCTTCCAGAAGGTGCTGGTCGGCGAGCCGAGCGTCGAGGCGACGATCGCGATCCTGCGCGGGCTGCAGGAGCGCTACGAACTGCACCACGGCATCGACATCACCGACCCGGCGATCGTCGCGGCCGCCGAGCTGTCGAACCGCTACATCACCGACCGGTTCCTGCCGGACAAGGCGATCGACCTGATCGACGAGGCGGCCGCGCGGATCAAGATGGAGATCGATTCGAAGCCCGAGTCGATGGACCGGCTCGACCGCCGGATCATCCAGCTGAAGATCGAGCGCGAGGCGGTGAAGAAGGAGACCGACGAGGCCTCCCGCAAGCGGCTCGACCTGATCGAGCAGGAGATCGAGCGGCTGACCCGCGAGTACGCGGACCTCGACGAGATCCTGCGGGCCGAGAAGGCCGCGGTCCAGGGTTCGGCGGCGATCAAGGCCGAGATCGACAAGCTGCGTGCACAGATGGTGGAGCTGCAGCGCAAGGGCCAGTTCGACAAGGTCGCCGAGATCCAGTACGGCCGGCTGCCCGAGCTCGAGGGCCGGATGGCGTCGGCGCACGCGGCCGAGCAGGGGCGAGGCAAGGAGGGCGCGCCGCGGCCCAAGCTGCTGCGCACCGAGGTCGGCGCCGAGGAGATCGCCGAGGTGGTCTCGCGCGCCACCGGCATCCCCGTGTCGCGGATGATGCAGGGCGAGCGCGAGAAGCTGCTCAAGATGGAAGACCGGCTCCACGAACGCGTCGTCGGCCAGGACGAGGCGGTGCGCCTCGTCTCGGACGCGATCCGTCGATCGCGCGCGGGCCTCGCCGATCCGAACCGGCCGTACGGCTCGTTCCTCTTCCTCGGCCCGACCGGCGTCGGCAAGACCGAGCTGTGCAAGGCGCTGGCGGGCTTCCTGTTCGACAGCGAGGACCACATGATCCGGATCGACATGTCCGAGTTCATGGAGAAGCACTCGGTGTCGCGGCTGATCGGCGCGCCCCCGGGCTACGTCGGCTACGACGAGGGCGGCGCGCTGACCGAGGCCGTTCGCCGCAAGCCGTACAGCGTGATCCTGTTCGACGAGGTCGAGAAGGCCCACCCGGACGTGTTCAACGTGCTGCTGCAGGTGCTCGACGACGGGCGAATGACCGACGGCCAGGGCCGCACCGTCGACTTCAAGAACACGGTGATCGTGATGACCTCGAACCTCGGTTCGCACGAGATCCAGCGCCTGTCCGCCGAAGGGACCGAACCCGACCTGATCAAGGAGGCGGTGATGGGCGAGGTCAAGCGTCACTTCCGGCCGGAGTTCATCAACCGGATCGACGAGATCGTGGTGTTCCACGCGCTCGCCCAGGAGCACATCCGGTCGATCGCGCGGATCCAGCTCAAGCGGCTCGAACAGCGGCTGCACGAACGCGACCTGGTGCTGACCGTCACCGATCGGGCGCTCGACGAGATCGCCAAGGTGGGCTTCGACCCGGTCTACGGCGCGCGGCCGCTCAAGCGGGCGATCCAGCAGAACATCGAGAACCCGGTCGCGAAGGCGATCCTCGAGGGCCGGTTCGCACCGAAGGACGTGGTGCCGGTCGACGTGCGCGACGGCAGCTTCGTCTTCGAGCGGACGGTGCACTGACGCCGGGGCGGGTGGGCCAGCGGGCCCGGGGAAGGCGGGGCGTGCCGCTGTGGCACAATCCGCCGCCCCGAACGCCTCCCCCGGTGTGTCCCGATGACCGACCCGCAGCCGTCCCCGTCGCGTCCGTCCTCCGGCGGCGACACGCCCTCGCCCGCGGCCGAGCGTCGCGTGCGCACGCGGATCGCCGACGAGCTGAAGGTCGCGCAGCGCCAGGTCGACGCGGCCGTCGACCTGCTCGACGGCGGGGCCACCGTGCCGTTCATCGCGCGCTACCGGAAGGAGGCCACCGACGGCCTCGACGACACGCAGCTGCGCACGCTCGAGGAGCGGCTCGCCTACCTGCGCGAGCTGGAAGCGCGGCGGGCCGCGGTCCTCGCCAGCATCGCCGAGCAGGGCAAGCTCACCGACACGCTCGCCGCCGCGATCGACGCCGCGCAGACCAAGCAGGAGGTCGAGGACCTCTACCTGCCGTACAAGCCCAAGCGCCGCACCAAGGCCCAGATCGCCAGGGAGGCCGGCCTCGAGCCGCTCGCCGACTCGCTGCTCGCCGACCGCGGTCTCGTGCCGCAGGACGCGGCGGCCGCCTACGTCTCCACCGAACGCGGCGTCGCCGACGTCAAGGCCGCGCTCGACGGCGCGCGCGACATCCTCTGCGAGCGCTTCGCCGAACGGCCCGAGGTGCTGAATGCGTTCCGCGAGTTCCTCTGGGACGAGGCGTCGATCGCATCGAAGAAGGCCGAGTCCGCCGCCGGCGCCGAGGCCGAGAAGTTCCGCGACTACTTCGAGCATGCCGAGCCCATCCGCGGCGTGCCCTCGCACCGCGCGCTCGCGCTGTTCCGCGGCCGCCAGCAGGGCGTGCTCGCGCTCGCGCTGACGCTGGGCGAGGAGCGCGAGGCGATGGTCCCGCATCCGTGCGTGACGAAGCTCGCCGGGCTCGTGGGGCTGGCGCCGGTGCTGGTCGACGGCTCGCGCCCCGCCGACAGGTGGCTCGGCGACGTGCTGCGCTGGTGCTGGCGCGTGAAGCTGCATCTGCACTTCGAGAGCGAGCTGTTCGGCCGCCTGCGCGAGGCCGCCGAGGCCGAGGCGATCCGCGTGTTCGCCGCGAACCTGAAGGACCTGCTGCTCGGCGCGCCGGCCGGCCCGAAGTCGGTGATGGGGCTCGATCCGGGCCTGCGCACCGGCGTGAAGGTGGCCGTGGTCGACGCGACCGGCAAGCTCCTCGACACCGCGACGGTCTATCCGCACGAGCCGCGCCGCGACTGGGACGGCACGATCGCGACGCTCGCCGCGCTCGCCGCGAAGCACCGCGTCGAGCTGATCGCGATCGGCAACGGCACCGCTTCGCGCGAGACCGATCGCCTCGCCGGCGACCTCCAGAAGCGCCATCCGGAGCTCGGCGTGAGGAAGGTCATGGTGTCGGAGGCCGGCGCGTCCGTGTACTCCGCGTCCGCGCTCGCGGCACGCGAGTTCCCGTCGCTCGACGTCAGCCTGCGCGGCGCGGTCTCGATCGCGCGGCGGCTGCAGGACCCGCTCGCCGAGCTGGTGAAGATCGATCCGAAGTCGATCGGCGTCGGCCAGTACCAGCACGACGTCGACCAGCGGGGCCTCGCGCGTACCCTGGACGCGGTCGTCGAGGACTGCGTGAACGCGGTGGGCGTCGACGTGAACACCGCGTCGGTCCCGCTGCTCGCGCGCGTCTCCGGCCTGAACGCGTCGACCGCCGAGCGCATCGTCGCGCACCGCGACGCCCACGGCCCGTTCCGCACCCGCGAGGCCCTGAAGCAGGTGCCGCGGCTCGGCGAGAAGACCTTCGAGCAGGCCGCGGGTTTCCTGCGGATCCAGGGCGGCGACGATCCGCTCGACGCCTCCGCGGTGCACCCCGAGGCCTACGCGGTCGTGCAGCGCATCCTGGACACCCTGGGCCGCGCGGCGACCGAGGTGATCGGTCGCAAGGACGCGCTGCGCGAGCTGTCGCCGCAGTCCTTCGTCGACGAGCGCTTCGGCCTGCCGACGGTGAAGGACATCTTCGTCGAACTCGAGAAGCCCGGCCGCGACCCGCGCGGCGACTTCGTCACCGCGAGCTTCCGCGAGGGCATCGAGAAGGTCTCCGACCTGCAGCCCGGCATGGTGCTCGAGGGCGTGGTCACCAATGTCGCGAACTTCGGCGCCTTCGTCGACGTCGGTGTCCACCAGGACGGCCTGGTGCATGTGTCCGCGCTGTCGTCGAAGTTCGTCAAGGACCCGCGCGACGTGGTGAAGGCCGGCCAGCTCGTGCGCGTGAAGGTGCTGGAGGTCGACCTGCAGCGTCAGCGCATCGCGCTGACGATGCGCCTGGACGACGAGCCCGGCCGCGCCGAGCGCGCCGGCCCGCACGGGGCCCGCG
>JBAXJZ010000069.1:0-12030 GCA_037137595.1 Burkholderiales bacterium
GTCGAGGCGGTCGAGCTCGACCGCACCGACCTGCGGATCCTCGCCGAGCTGCAGCGCGACGGCCGCCTGAGCAACCAGGAACTCGCCGAGCGCGTCTCGCTGTCGCCCTCGCCCTGCCTGCGACGCGTGCGCCGCCTCGAGGAGGCCGGCGTGATCCGCGGCTACGCGGCGCTGGTCGAGCCGCGCGCGGTCGGTCTCGGCGTCGTCGCCTATTCGAGCGTGAAGCTCGAGAAGCGGGCGCCGGGCCGCGGCGAGAAGATCCCCTACGACGCATTCCGCGAGGCCGTCCGCGACTGGCCCGAGGTGGTCGCCTGCCATGCCACCACCGGCGACGTCGACTACCTGCTGCGCGTGCACGTCGGCACGCTCGACGACTTCTCGCGCTTCGTCCAGCAGCGGCTGCTGCGCCAGCCCGGCGTGATCGACGTGCGGACGAGCTTCGCGCTCGACGTGATCAAGGACACGACGGCGCTGCCCCTGCCGGGCGCGCGCTGACCGGGATCGCCCATCGGGATGAGGGCAATAATTCGTGTTTTAGTTTAATTTATTCGCATCATACCGTGACCGAGGAGGTCGACGATGGGTGCGAACGACAAGCAGGCCGCGCTGCGCGCGCGGATCGTCTGGCCGTGCCGCGTGATCCGGGCCGCGGCGATCGCCTATGCCGCCTGGGGGCTGCTGCGGGCCGCGGGCTTCTGGTCGGACGCCGACCTCGTCGCGCGCGCCTACGCCGGCTGGTACGGCGGTCAGCCGGCGCTCGCCGACGCGGCGCGGCGGGTCGCCGGTTTCGGCGTGTCGCTGGCGATCTGGGCGATGGTCGTCGCCGCGGTGATCGCGGTCTGGCGGCTGACCGGCCACTACCTGTCCGGCCGCGTGTTCACGGTCGACGCGTCGGTGGCGCTCAAGCGGATCGGCCAGCTCGGCCTGGCGGCCACCGCGCTGGACCTCGCCGCGCGGCCCGTCGTGCGCGCGCTGCTGTCGCCCGGCGCGCCGTTCGACGCCCACTTCCTGTCGCGCTGGGTCCGTCCCGAAGACCTGCTCTACGTCGCGATGTTCGCCGCGCTCTGGGTGCTGGCGCACTTGCTCGAATCGGCCGCGTCGCTGTCCGACGAGGTCGAGCAGTTCGTCTGAGGCGCGCCATGCCCATCGTCGTCGAGCTCGACGTGATGCTCGCGCGCCGCAAGATGCGCTCGAAGGAACTGGCCGAGCGGATCGGGCTGTCGGAGCAGCAGGTGTCGATGCTGCGAACCGGCCGCGCGCGCGGCGTGCGCTTCGACACGCTCGCGCGGATCTGCGAGGTGCTCGACTGCCAGCCGGGCGACCTGCTCGTCCACCGCGCCGGGCCGCCGGGCGCCTAGCGTCCCGCGGACTGCGGGCGAGGATGCCGCCTCACGCGGGCGGCACCGCTTCGATGTCGCGCTCGGCGGGCAGCGCCGCGTCGTCGCGGCCAGCGACGATCAGCAGCGGGTTGAGCTCGGTCAGCTCGCGCGCGGTGTCCTCGCCGTAGCGCAGCGTGAGCGCGTGCCGGGCCTCGGCGAGCACCGGCGGGCGGTGGCGCAGGTTGTGGGCGTCGGTGGCGACGGCGGTCGCCCAGCCCGCGTCGAGGATCTCCTGCGCGGCGCGCTTCGCGGGTGCGCCGAACCAGCCGCAGACCGACGCGGCGGTGAGCTGCACCAGGCAGCCCGCGTCGACGAAGGGCTCGAGCCGCGAGATGTCGCGCATGATCGAGCGGTTGCGCTCCGGGTGCGCGAGCATCGGCACCGCACCGTGCCGCCTCAGGATCTCCACGGCCTTCATCGCGCCCACCGGCACGCCGCCGTCGGGCAGCTCGAGCAGGATCACCCGCTCGCCCTCCCAGCGGCCCAGCACCGGCAGCTCGTCGACCTCGAGCAGCCCGAGCGAGGCCGGCATCAGGTGGACCTCGGCGCCGAGATAGAGCTCGAGCGGGATGCCGGCGTCGTCGACGCTGCGGCGGAAGGCCTCGAACGCAGGCTCCAGCGTGCTGCGCCGGTTGTCCCAGCGTCCCGCCATCACGTGCGGCGTCAGGACCGCGATCAGGATGCCGTTGTCGGCCGCCGCGCGGGCCAGGTTCAGCGCGGTCTCCAGGTCCGGGGCGCCGTCGTCGACGCCGGGCAGGTAATGGCAGTGCAGGTCGATCATCGGCCCGGCGCGCGCGAGGTCGCCGTGTCCGCGCGGCCGATCGCCGGCGGACCGGACCGTTGCGCGGTCCGCTCCAGCACCGTCAGCATCGACGCGGCGAGCGCCGTACGGTCGTAGCCGCGCGCGGCGCGCGGGCCGTTCTCGCGCAGCCGCTCGCGCAGCGCGTCGTCGGTCGCGATCCGGCGCAGCGCGTCGCACAGCGCGTCGACGTTCTGCGGCTCGAAGGTCAGCCCCACGTCCTCGCGCTCGACGATGCCCGCGGACTCGCCCTGGACGCCGTGCAGCACGGGCACGCCCATGGCCATGCATTCGAACAGCTTGGACGGGATCACGGTCGTGAACAGCGGCGTGCGCTTCAGGTGGATGATCGAGGCGTCGAGCACCGACCACCACCGGACGACCTCGTCCTTCGGGACGGTGTCGACGAAGAGGACGTTGTCGAGGCCCTCGTTGCGGGCGCGCTCGACGAGCGCGGCCTTGTTGGCGCCGTCGCCCAGCAGCACGAAGCGGAAGATGTCGCCCCCGGGCGCCGCCTTCATCCGGGCGGCCGCGTCGAGCACCGTGTCGAGCGCGTGCGCCATCCCGTGCGTGCCGATGTAGCCGGCGACGAAGCGGCCGGCGAGGCCGTGCCGCTCGACGAGCCCCGCGTCCTTTGCGCGCGGCGCGTAGCGCGTCAGGTCGGCGCCGTTGGTCACCACGTGGATCTTCCCGCCGTCGAAGCCGCGCTCGATCAGCGTGCCGCGGAACGCGTGCGTGACCGACACGATCGCGTCGGCGCTGCGGTAGAGGCTCTCCTCCAGGCGGCGCAGCAGGCCGAGCAGCGCGGGCCGGCGCACCGCGCCCACCGCGCCGATCGAGTCCGGCCACAGGTCGCGCAGCTCGAACACCCAGGGCACGCGCTTGAGCGTGCCGACGATGCGCGCGGCGCACGCGGTGAACAGCTGCGGCGAGGTGCCGACCACCAGGTCGACGTCGCGCACGAAGGGCGATGCGAGCACCGCCGACACCATGTAGCTCGCGTAGTCGGCGATCCGCTTGGCGAAGCCCTCGTTCGCGGTGACGTAGGTCCAGACGCGCAGCACGCGGATGCCGTCCATCGTCTCCCACGACCACGCGCGGTTCGAGTAGCCCTCGAAGATGCGCCCGGTCGGGAAGTTCGGCGCGCAGGTCACGACGGTGACGCGATGCCCGGCCCGCACCCACTCGCGACAGTGCTCGAAGGTGCGGCTCGCCGGCGCGTTCACTTCGGGCGGGAAGTTGTCGGTCAGGAAAAGGATGTGCATCGTCTCGTCCCCGAGATCGGTGGCTCGCCGTCGCGCACGGCGTCGTGCCGGAGTGTTCCGGTCGTCGGGGCAGTCTAGGGAGCGCTTTCACGCGTCCGAGTGATGGATCTCACGGTGGGGTCAACAAGTCGCCACGATCGCGTCCGGGCGCGATTACCATCCGCGCCACGCCACCGCTCGATACGATGACGCCCCACGGACTCAAGGTGCTCTACGTCGGCGACCTCTGGGAGGGCAGCACCGCGCTGCACCGCATGGAGGCGCTCGCCGGACTCGGCGCCCGCATCGTCCCGGTCGACACGCTGACGCCGGCGGTGCGGCGCGAGCAGCGGCGCTTCCACCGCCGCGTGCAGCGCCGGCTGTTCGGACCGCCCGACCTCGCGCGGGCGAACGACGCGATCCGTCGGCTCGCGGCAGCGGAGCGCCCCGACCTGCTCTGGGTCGACAAGGGCGTGACGATCGACCCCTCCACGCTGCGCGAGGTCCGGGCCGCGACCGGCTGCACGATCGCCGGCTACTCGCCCGACGACATGATGAATCCGGGCAACCTGTCGCGCCGCTTCGTGCGCGGGCTGCCCGAGTACGACGTCTACTTCACGACGAAGTCGTACGGCGTCGCCGAGCTGCGGCAGCTCGGCGCGCGCGAGGTGCACTTCGTCGGCAACGCCTACGACCCGAGGACCCACCGGCCGGTCCGGCTCGACGCGCAGACGCGCCGCGCGCTCGGCGGCCCGGTCGGCTTCGTCGGCATGTGGGAGCACGCGCGCGCCGAGTCGATCCGGCGCGTCGCGCAGGCGGGCCTGCCGGTGCGGGTCTGGGGCGGGGACTGGGAGCGGTTCCGCTGCGACGCGCCCTCGCTGCGCGTCGAATCGCGGCCGCTCTTCGCCGATGCCTACGCGCAGGCGCTGTGCGCGTTCGACATCAACCTGTGTTTCCTGCGCAAGGCGAACCGCGACCTGCAGACCACGCGCAGCATCGAGATCCCGGCCTGCGGCGCGTTCATGCTCGCCGAGCGCACCGACGAGCACCGCGCGCTCTTCGAGGAGGGGCGCGAGGCCGAGTTCTTCGGCGACGACGACGAGCTGATCGACAAGATCCGCTTCTACCTCGCGCGGCCCGCGCTGCGCGAGGCGATCGCGCGGGCTGGTCACGAGCGCTGCGTGCGCGGCGGCTACAGCAACGCCGCGCGGATGGCGTGGATGATGGAGCGGGTGCCGACCCCCGCGCGCTGAGCGCGGGGCCGCCGCGCGTCAGGCCTCGCCCGCGCCTTCCGCGTCATCCGCGCCCCAGCGCAGCAACAGCGACGAGCGGCCGTCGACCAGCGTCACCGTCAGGCAGCGGCTCGGCACGCTCGAGCCGAAGCGCGGATGCCAGCTCGACGCCTCGACGACGGCGCGGCCGTGCCCGACCGACCATGCGAAGCGCCGGCCGTCGGGCAGCACGCCGGTGCCGGTGCCCGCGTCCTCGCCGTGCTCGAGCACCACGTCCGGATGCAGGTGGAACCGTGCGACCGCGGGCAGCTCGGGCCGGTCGACCGCATCGTCGATGCGCAGCGAGCCGGGGCCGACGGTCCAGGTCCGCGTGTGGGTCGGACGGCCGGGCAGCCGACGGTAGCCGTCGTGCGAGCCGGCGACGAAGACGGCGTCGTCCCGCTGCGTGACCGACACGCCCTGCGGCCGCGCGCGCCGCGCGACGCGGAACCCGCCCCAGACCTCCGAGGAGTCGGCGTCGGCGACGACGACGGTGCTGTGCGCGGCCGTGCCCCGCTGGCGCAGCCGCTCGGGCCCGCTGCCGTAGCACGAGGTGCCCGAGTTCACGATCACGCGCCGGCCGCCGAGCGACAGCTCGAAGCTCAGCGTGTCGGCGTGGGCGTGGCCGGGCAGGTAGTCGGGACCGACCGGCGCGACGTCGATGAGGAGCGCCGCACCGGGCGCGTCGACGCGGACGTAGCCGCTTTCGGCGAGTGCGGTCGCCGAGGGCCGGCGCGTGGCGGCCGGCGCGCCTGCGGCGTCGTCCGCCGCGTCGCTCCCGAGCACGCGCGCGGCATAGGCCGCGAGCTCGTCGGGCGACGGCGCGATGCCGATCGCCGAGTCGTTGAAGAAGGCGATCTCGCGGTCCGGATGGCACATCGTCCGCAGCCAGCGCAGCATCGACCGCGCGACGGCCGGCAGCGCGCTCGCCGTCGCGGCCTGCTCCGTCGTCAGCGCCCGGCGGCAGGCGTCCGCCAGGTTGATCAGGTCGAGCACGTCCTCGAGCGCGAGCGCGTGGTACATCGGGCTGCGCTCGAAATGCCCGCCGTCGGCCAGCACCTGCTCGTCGAGCTCGCGCAGCACGAGCCGCATGCCCGCGTCGAACCAGCGGTCGCCCTCGGCGCCGCCGAAGTGCAGGCCCGCGAACGCCAGCGCCTTCGCGTTGGCGAACAGGTGGTTGCCGAGCAGGTGGTGCTCGATGCGGCCCGACAGCCAGCGGGCCTGCACCGCGAGGCTGTGGGTCGCCGCGTCGTCGAGCGGCCGTCCGGCGCGGGCCCGCTTGATCCAGTTCACGATCCGCAGCGAGGTCGGATACGGATCCCAGCCGGGGCCGGCCGCCGGCGGGTTGTCGGCGATCCAGCGGCCGATCAGCGCGTCGTGCCAGTCCGACCGGGACGCGGCGTCGCGGGCGTTCAGGTCGTCGAAATAGTGCTGGTTGTAGCGCCAGAGCAGCTCGCGCGCCTCGCCGGTCCAGCCGTGTTCCGACAGGCGGCCCGGCACGCCGAGGAACACGAACGCGTCGGGCCCGGTCATCGAGGGCTCGCGCCTCGCCCAGGGCTGCACCGGTGCGACGCCGCCCCGCGGCACCGGCGGCGGCGCGGGGTCGACGCGCGGACGCAGCCAGCGGTGGCGTGCACGCGCGTGGAACTGAACCGGACGCAGGTGGCGCAGCGTGTGCCAGTAGCGCTGCGCCGTGCCGACCCAGGCGGTCACGGCGTGGTCAACGGCACCCGCGCCGCCGCGGACCGCCTCGACCGGCGCGGCGGGCAGAGCACCGTCTCGAGCGCCGCGACGATCCGCGCGCCGGTCCGGCCGTCCCACAGCGGGGGCACGCCGCCGCGCGGCCACCGGCCCTCGAAGAGCCGGTCCATCGCGGGGCGGATCGCCGCCGGGTCGGTGCCCAGCAGCGCGTTCGTCCCGATCGTGACGGTCTCGGGCCGTTCGGTGGTGTCGCGCAGCGTCATGCAGGGCACGCCCAGCACCGTCGTCTCCTCGGTCACGCCACCGGAGTCGGTGACCACCGCGAGCGCGTGCCGGATCAGGTGGACGAACTCCAGGTAGGGCTGGGGCTCGACCGGCCGGACCGTGTCCGGCAGGGGCCCGAGCGCCTGCAGCGAGCGCGCGGTCCGCGGATGCACCGGGAACACCACGGTCCGGCCGCGCGTCGCGTCGGCGATCGCGCGCAGCATCCGCATCAGGTTCGCCGGGTCGTCGACGTTCGACGGACGGTGCAGCGTGGTGACCACGTACCCGCCCGGCTGCAGCCCGAGCGGGTCCCAGAACGCGGCCGGGCGCGAGCGATCGAGGTTCGCCAGCAGCGTGTCGATCATCGTGTTGCCGACGAAGTGGATGCGCTCCGGCGGGGCGCCCTCGCGGCGCAGGGTGTCGTTCGCGGTCTCGCTGGTGGTGAAGAACCAGTCGGAGATCGAATCGGTCACCAGCCGGTTGATCTCCTCGGGCATCGTCCGGTCGCCCGAGCGGATGCCGGCCTCGACGTGCGCGACCGGCACGCCGAGCTTGCGGGCCGCGATCGCGCAGGCCATCGTCGAGGTGACGTCGCCGACGACGACGCACATCGCGCTGCGCTGCTCGAGCAGCAGCCGCTCGTAGCGGACCATGATCGCCGCGGCCTGCTCGGCCTGCGTGCCCGAGCCGGCCTCCAGGTTGACGTCGGGGTCGGGCAGGCCGAGCTGCTCGAAGAACGAGCCCGACATCCGCGCGTCGTAGTGCTGGCCGGTATGGACCAGCCGCGGACGCAGCGGGCCGCCCTGTTCGCGGCGGCGGGCCATCGCGGCGAGGATCGCGGCGATCTTCACGAAGTTCGGCCGGGCGCCGGCCACGATGTCGACGATCATCGAGCTGCCTCCAGGCGGGCGGCGACGGCGTTCGTCACCCGCGTGACCTCCACGATCTCGGCGAACGGGATCGGCGCCTCGCCGCCGCGCGCGAGCGCCTCGACGAAGGCGCGCGAACAGGCCGCCTGGCCCTTGTCCTGCCGCCACAGCCCCATCCGGCGGAACCCGCTCCAGCCCCAGCCGCGCAGCACGCGGAAGTTGTCGAGCTGCAGCACGCGGCCGCCGCAGAACACCTCGAGCCGCTCCTTGGGGAAGCCCTTGTCGCCGTTGCCGAGGTAGTGGATCGTGCCCATCGAGCCGTCGCCGAACTCGAGCGTGATCGTCGCCTTGTCGTCGGTCGTCGCGAACGCCGGATGGCGGCCCACGCTCGTCGCCTGCCAGCGGACGATCGGCGCGCCCGCGAGGTGACGCAGCAGGTCGATGAAGTGGCAGGCCTCGCCGGCGATGCGGCCGCCGCCGACCTCGCGGTCCTGGGTCCAGTGCTCGGCCGGGATCGCGCCGGCGTTCACCGTCATCACGAAGCAGCGCGGCTCGGCCACCGGGTCGAGCAGCGCCTTCATCCGCTGCACGTGCGGCGCGAAGCGGCGGTTGAAGCCGACCATCACGCGCTGCGCGGGGCGGCGCGCGGCCTCGGCCTCGATGCGCCCGAGCTCGTCGTCGGTCAGGCACAGCGGCTTCTCGCAGAACACGTGCTTGCCGGCCTGCAGCGCGGCGAGCACCTGCGCGGCGTGGGCGTCGTGGCGCGTCGCCACCACCACCGCGTCGACCTGCGGGTCGTCGAGCGCGGCGAGCGGGTCGGTCGACGCGGTCGAGAAGCCCTGGCGCTCGCCGTGGTGCACGGCGCTCACGCCGCCGCCGCTCACCACCGTGCGCAGGTCGGCGCCGGCCGCGCGGAACGCGGGCATCAGCACGCGACCGGCGTAGTTGCCCGCGCCGAGGAACGCGACGCGGACCGCGCCGCCCGCCGCCCGCGGCGTCGGCGCCAGCGCGATGCGGCGCGCGGCCTCGGTCGGCGGCGCGAGGCCCTCGGGCGGCTCGGGGTAGCCGAGCAGGATGCCCATCGACGGCGCGCCCGAGGACAGCAGCGCGTAGGCCTCCTCGGCGCGGTCGAGCTCGAAGCGGTGCGAGATCAGCGGATCGACGTCGAGCCGGCGGTCGGCCAGCATGTCGAGCACCGCCTCGAAGTTGCGCTGCTCGGTCCAGCGCACGAAGCCCACCGGATAGTCGTGGCCGCCTTCCTCGTACGCGGGGTCGTAGCGGCCCGGACCGTAGGAGCAGCTCACCTGGAAGCTGAGCTCCTTCTCGTAGAAGTCGGCGCGCGACAGCTCCAGGCCGGTCACGCCGACCAGCACGATGCGGCCGCGCTTGCGCGACATCCGTGCCGCCTGGCTGACCGGCTCGCTGCCGCGGGTCGACGCGGTGATCAGCACGGCGTCGACGCCGCGGCCGCGCGAGAACGCGTGCGCGGCCGACAGCACCGCGTCGGATTCCGCGCCGTCGACGGTCTCGGCGCCGAACGAGCGGGCCAGCGCGAGGCGGGACGCGTCGAGATCCACGCCGAGCACGCGGCAACCCTGGGCACGCAGCAGCTGCACGGTCATCAGGCCGATCAGGCCGAGGCCGATCACCACCACGCATTCGCCGAGCGTCGGCGCCGCGAGGCGCACGCCCTGCAGCCCGATCGCGCCGAGCACGGTGAAGGCCGCGCGCTCGTCGGTGACCGCGTCGGGCACGCGCGCACACAGGTTGCGCGGCACGCCGACCCATTCCGCGTGCTTGCCGTTGCTCACCACGCGGTCGCCCGGTTGCAGGCCGGTCACGCCGCGGCCGGTCTCGACGACGCGGCCGACGTTGCAGTAGCCGAGCGCCAGCGGCTGGTCGAGCTTCGAGCGGACCGCGTCGAGCGTGGTCGCCACGCCGTCGGTGCGGATCTTCTCAAGCACCGCGCGGACCTTGTCCGGCTGCTGTCGCGCCTTGCCGACCCAGCCCGCCCGACCGAAGTCGACGAGCATGCGTTCGGTGCCGGCGGACACCAGGGAGACGCTGGTGCGGATCAGCACCTGGCCCGCGGCCGCGCGCGGCACGGGAACGTCGGCCAGCCGGGTGCGGCCGTCCTTGAGGCTCTGCAGGACTTGCTTCATGGTGCCGGCGACGATACCGGCGCCGATGTGATCCCGACGCGACTTATCGCACGCCGGGCCCCGCTTGGTGTCAACGTCCGTCGATGACGAGCCCCGCGCCCCGCACGTCGCGCACCGACACGCGGCGCAGCGTGACCAGCGAGCGCGCGCCCGCGGCGGCGGCCTCGGGCAGGTAGACGGGTCGCGCCTCGCGCAGGTCGGCGAGCACGCGGCGCAGCGCGTCGGCGTCGACCGGACCGGCGCTCGGCATCCGCCGGTCGACCGACAGCACGCCGGTGCCGCTGGTGCGGCCCGCGACGTTCAGCAGCGACGCGCTGCGGCCGACCCGCAGCGGCTCCGCCCGCGAGGTCGCGATCAGGCTGCCGATCAGGCCGGCGTCCAGCGCGGGCGAGCCCGCGCCGCCCACCGTCCCCACGGTCCGCAGCGACACCAGGCCGACCCGCCCCGCGAAGTCGCCGAACTCGACCGCCGGATGGGTCGCGCTGTCGCGCTCGCGCTCGCCGGTGTCGTCCTCGGGCGCGACGTGCGAGGCCGCCATCGTGAACGAGCCCGCGCCCTCGAGCCGGACGAACTGCTGCGTCGGTCCCTCGTACCACGAGCCGGTGACCAGCACCCGCGCCCCGGACCGCATCGCGTAGCTGTTGCCGTTCTCGAGAGTCAGCGCGCCGAACAGCCGCACGCCCGGCGACGCGGGACCGGTGCCGGTCACGCGCAGGCTGTCGTTCGACGGGTTGTCGACGTGATAGAGCGGATGGCCCTCGACCGTCGCATGACGCAGCCCCTCGATGCGGACGTTCGCGTCGCGCGAGCGCTGCATCTCCGCCACCGCCGCCTGGTCGAGGCGCACCAGCGACCCCGGCTGGTCGATGCCGCGCACGCGGATCCCGTCGCCGGAGCCGTCGCCGCCGATCACGTCGAGCGACTCGATCGACACGCGTGCCGGACCGGCGATCTCGATCACCGGCGCGGGTCCGGCCCCGACCCAGCGCAGCGTCGACGACGCGCCGGGGATCATGAAGCCCGCGCCCGCGATCCGGACGTCGGCCCCGGGCCCGATGCGCACGGTCTCGGTGATCGGGTGCACGCCGGGCGGCACGACCAGCACCGTCGGCGGCGAACCCGGCTCGGCCAGGCGCCGCAGCGCCGCGGCGATCGAGGCCGACGTCACCGGCGTGGCGAGCTCGACGATCCGCCGGCCGCCGTGTGCGGCGAACGCGGGGCGGCCGGAGACGGGCATGGCCGGCAGCACGACGCCGAACGCGTCGTCGACCGACACGAGCGACACCGCCCTGCCGGGCGCCGACGGACCCCAGGGCCGCGCCGCGGCGAACCGGTTGCCCACCGACACCAGGTCGCCGGGCGCGGAGCCCGCGAGCACGATGCGCTGGTCGTCGCGGGTACGGAACACGTTGTCGACCAGCACCAGCGGGCCCGGGTTCTCGACCACCACCGGATCGGCGAGCGTCGCGTCGACGTGGTTGCGCAGCAGCAGCAGCTGCGCCGGCGACGAGATCGGGCCGTAGGCCCGCAGGAAGTGCTTCGAGCCGTGCGACAGGCTGTCGTTGACCGAGAAGGCCTGCGTGTTCCGGATCGACACGTCGGCCTCGCGCGAGGCGACGAACACGCTGCGGTGCACGTGGAAGTTGCCGGCACCGGGACCGGACGACGGGTCGCGCCCGAAGGTGTTGGTCACGCCGTGCCCGTTGCGCTCGAAGTAGGCGTCCCAGATCCACCAGTTCAGCGAATTCCAGTCCTGGATCGACACGCCCGCCTGCCGGCAGTCGAGGAAGTGGGCCCGCCGCACCACCGCCTCGGCCACGCCGCCCTTCATCCGGCCGGCCCGCATGCAGAAGTCCGCGTCGCGCAGCCGCAGGTCGGTGAACTCGAGGTGGGTCGGGAAAAACTCCTGCGTGCGGGCGCGGTCGTAGGACAGGTAGAGCAGGGTGCCCGCGCGGGCGCGACCGTCGAGCGTGAGCCGGCCGACCGCGGAGTAGGAGACGCCGCGGACGTCGAGCAGCGTGCCCCCGGCCCGGCCGTCCCAGTCGATCGACGTGGTCTCGGGATGCTCGCCCACGATCCGCACGCCGCGCCGCTCGCCGAGGTTCAGCGTGCGCGTGATCCGGTAGCGGCCGGCGGGCAGGTAGAGCGTGGTACGCGTCGCGTCGGTGCCGAGCGCGTCGAGCGCGCGCTGCAGCGCGGCGGTGTCGTCGGCCTGGCCGTCGCCGCGGGCGCCGTGGTCGCGGCGCGCGTCGATCCAGTGCGGGAACGGTCCGTCGAAGGTCTCGGCGGTGCGCAGGCCGCGCTGCAGGTCGGCGAGTTCGGCGTGGCGCGGGCGGGCCGC
>JBAXJZ010000070.1:0-11905 GCA_037137595.1 Burkholderiales bacterium
CTGGTGGCCGGCGGCGCGGCGGCGCTCGCCGAGCAGACCTCGATCGAGTTCGGCCTGGTGATCCGCTCGCCGATGGTCCGCATCGAGACCATCGGCGCCGGCGGCGGCTCGATCGCGCAGGTCGACGCGGGCGGCCTGCTGCAGGTGGGCCCCGAGTCCGCCGGCAGCGTGCCCGGCCCGGCGTGCTACGGCCGCGGCAACGACCGGCCGACGGTCACCGACGCGAACGTGGTGCTGGGCCGCATCGCCGCGTCGCGGCCGCTGGGCGGCGGCCTGCTCGCCGCGCTCGACGAGGGCCTGGCGCGCGCGGCGATCGAGACGCATGTGGCGAAGCCGCTCGGACTGGACGTGCTCGACGCCGCCGAGGCGATCCTCGCGGTGGCCGACTCGCGGATGGCGGGCGCGGTCCGCGTGGTGTCGATCGAGCGCGGCCACGATCCGCGGCGCTTCGCCTACATGCCCTTCGGCGGCGGCGGCGCGCTGCACGTGTGCGCGATGATGCGCGCGATCGGCACCTCGGCGGGCCTCGTGCCGCGTTACCCGGGCGTGACCTCGGCACTCGGCTGCGTGATCGCCGACCTGCGCCACGACGACGTGCGCACCGTCTCGCGCGCGCTCGCCGACGTCGACTTCGCCGCGCTGCACCGCGAGCTCGATGCGATGGCCGCGACCGCCGCGGCGCGGATCGAGTCGGCCGGCGTCGCGCTCGAGGGCGTGCGCGAACGCGTCGAGCTCGACATGCTCTACACCGGCCAGACGCACACTGTCCGCGTCGAGGTCCCGCGTGACGCGCTGCACGCCGAGGGCGCGGCGGCCGCGTTCGCCGCCGCCTACCGGGCGGCCTTCGGCCGCACGCTCGACGGCATCGCGCCGCGCGTGGTCAACCTGCGCTACGCGCGGATCGGCCTGCGCCCGCGCTTCGACCTCGCCGTGCTGGCGCCCACGGCGACCGCGATGCCGGCGCCGCTCGGCACGCAGCGCGTGCGGCACGCCGGCCGCTGGTGGGAGGCCGTGCGTCACGCTCGCCTGGACCTGCCGGTGGGCGCACGGGTCGACGGCCCGGCGATCCTCGAGCAGCCCGACACCACCGCCTGGATCGAGCCCGGCTTCTCGGCCGAGGTCGACCGGCTCGGCAACCTCGTGATCCGTTCGACGGAGACGCCGGCATGAGCGGCCCGCACCCCCTCGATCCGCGGCGCACCGCGCTGCTGATGATCGACCTGCAGAACGACTTCCTCGCCACGGACGGCGCCTACGCGCGCGGCGGGGCGACCAGCGAGGCGGCGCGCGCGCTGCCGGCCCGCGTGCTGCCGCTCGCGCGCGCGCTCAAGGCCGCCGGCGGCATGGTGGTGGCGAGCCGCTTCACGCTGTGGCCCGACGCCGCCGGCGAGCCGATGGTCTCCGATCACCTGCGCGCGCTGCGGCCCTTCCTCGCCCGCGGCGACTTCGCACCGGGCTCGCGCGGGCAGGCGGTGGTCGACGCGCTCGCGCCCACGGTCGACGTCTGCGTCGACAAGGTCGCCTACTCGGCGTTCTTCTCGACGCAGCTCGACTGGGTGCTGCGCCACGCCGGCATCGACACCGTGGTGGTCTGCGGGATCGTCACCAACGGCGGCGTCGCCAGCACCGCACGCGACGCACACGTCCGCGAGTACCACGTGCAGGTGCTGGCCGACGGCTGCGCGGCCTTCCGCGACACGACCCATGTGGCGAGCCTGGCCGACCTCGCCACCGTCGGCGAGGTCCTCGACTGCGCCGACTGGCTGGCGAGGCTGACCGCGCGACCCGCATGACCGCCGCCGCGTCCCGCGAGCCCGTCGTCGTCCGCGCCGCCGCGATGCCCGCCGGCACGCCGTCGGTGCCGGTGGTCGTGGTGGGCGCGGGCGCCTGCGGCCAGGTCGCCGCGCTCGGCCTGCGCGACGCCGGCGTCGACGTGCTGCTGGTCGAACGCGACCCGGTGCCGCGCGGCTCGACCGCACTGTCCTCGGGCTTCGTGCCGGCGGCCGGCACCGCGGTCCAGCGCGCCGCGGGCGTCGTCGACGACACGCCGGCGCGCTTCGCCGACGACATCCGCCGCAAGGCGAAGGGCCGCGCGTCGCCGGTGCTCGTGGAGGCCTACACCGCCGCGATCGGCCCGGCGATCGACGCGCTCGGCGAGCGTCACGGGCTGCGCTTCGAGCTGCTCGACGGCTTCCTCTATCCCGGCCACACCGCGCGCCGGATGCACGCGCTGCCCGAGCGCACCGGCGCCGCGCTGGTCGCCGCGCTCGACGCGGCCGCGCAGCGCGCGGGCGCCACGCTGCTCGCCGATGCGCGCGCGGTCGAGCTCTGGGTCGACGACACGCGGCGCGTGCTCGGCCTGGGCGTCGAGCGACCCGACGGCACGCTCGAGCACATCGGCTGCGACGCGCTGCTGCTCGCCTGCAACGGATTCGGCGGCAACGCGGCGATGGTCCGCGACTGGCTGCCCGAGATGCGCGATGCGACCTTCGCCGGTCACGCGGGCAACGACGGCACCGCGATCGCCTGGGGACACGCGCTCGGCGCGCGCCTGGCCGACCTCGGCGGCTACCAGGGGCACGGCTCGTGGGCGGTGCCGCAGGGCGCGCTGGTGACCTGGGCGCTGATGACGGAGGGCGGCGTGCAGCTCAACGCGCGCGGCGAGCGTTTCCACGACGAGACGCAGGGCTACTCCGAGGCCGCGGTCCACGTGCTGGCGCAGCCCGGCGGCACCGCGTGGAACGTCTTCGACGACCGGCTGCTCGCGCTCGCGCGCGGCTTTCCCGACTTCGTCGATGCCGAGCGCGCCGGTGCGCTGCGCACTGCGCCCGACGTCGACGCGCTGGCCGCGGTCATCGGTTGCGACGCGGCCGCGCTCGCCGCGACGCTGGCCGCGATCGATCCCGACGCGCCGCCGGGCACGGACGGCCGCCGCTTCGCGCGCCGGCTCGAGGCGCCGTACCACGCGGTCCGGGTCACCGGCGCGCTGTTCCACACCCAGGGCGGCCTGGACGTCGACGCGCACTGCCGCGTGCTCGACGCCGAGGGGCGCCCGCAGCCCAACCTCGTCGCCGCCGGCGGCGCCGCGCGCGGCGTCTCGGGCGACGCGGTCTGGGGCTACCTGTCGGGCAACGGCCTGCTGAGCGCCGTGGCCGGCGGGGCGATCGCCGCGCGGACGCTCGCCGCGCGGGTCGGACACGGAACCGGTCCCTGAGCGGGCCGGCAGTCGAAGGGAGGAGACCGGCACGATGAACCCGAACCGCAGGCACCTCGCGACGCGCGCCGCCGCGCTCGCCGCACTCGCGCTGGGCGGCCAGCGCGCCGTCGCGCAGCCGTCCGCCGCGCCGATCCGGCTGCTGGTGGGTGCCTCGCCCGGCGGCAGCACCGACACCATCGCGCGCGAGATCGCGCCCGAGACCTCGCGGCTGCTGGGCCGGCCGGTGATCGTCGAGAACCGTGCGGGCGCCGGCGGCAACCTCGCCGCCGAGGCCGTCGCCAAGGCCGCGCCCGACGGCTCGACGCTGCTGGTGAGCTTCACCAGCCACGCGGTGAACGCGACGCTCTATCCGAAGCTGCCCTTCGACCCCATCGCCGACTTCACGCCGCTCACGCTGCTCGGCACCGCGTACTCGGTGCTGGTCGCGCACCCGTCGGTACCGGTGAAGGACGTGCGCGAGCTGATCGCCTACGCGAAGTCCCGGCCCGGCCAGCTGAGCTTCGCGCTGGGCGGCATCGGCTCGTCGCTGCACCTGGCCGGCGACATGCTGAAGATGCAGGCCGGGCTCTACATCGTGAACATCCCCTATCGCGGCACCACGCCCGCGATCACCGACGTGATCGCCGGCCACGTGCCGCTGATGGTCGCGCCGCTGGGGGGCGTGCGCGCCCACGTGCAGGCCGGGCGCCTGAAGCTGCTCGGCGTGACCAGCCCGAAGCGTCTCGCGCAGCTGCCCGACGTGCCCGCGATCGCCGAGGTGCTGCCCGGCTACGAGTCGGCCGCGTGGTGGGGCCTGTTCGGCCCGGCGCGGATGGCGCCCGAGGTCGCGCGTCCGATCGCCGACGCGGCGCGCGCGGCGGTGGCCACCGATGCGATGCGTCGCCGCCTCGAGGCCGACGGCGGACAGCCCGTCGGCAACGGTTCCGAGGAGTTCGCCCGCTTCGTGAAGACCGAGATCGACCGCTATGCCAAGGTCGTCCGCTACGCGGGCGCCACCCCCGAATGACGACGCCACGACACGACCCAGGGAGCCCGACCATGTCCGACCGAACGCTCAAGTCCCGCCTCGCCCGCCCCGAGCTGCTGCTCGTGCCGGGCGTCTACGACGCGCTGACCGCGCTGCTCGCCGAGCAGGCCGGCTTCGAGGCCGTCTACCTGTCCGGCGCGTCGATCGCCTACACGCGGCTCGGCCGCTCGGACGTCGGCCTCACCACGTTCAGCGAGGTCCAGCAGACGCTCGAGTCGATCTGCGAGCGCGTGTCGACGCCGGTGATCGTCGATGCCGACACCGGCTTCGGCAACGCGATCAACGTGCAGCGCACGGTGCGCGGACTCGAGCGCGCGGGCGCCGGCATGATCCAGCTCGAGGACCAGTCGTTCCCGAAGCGCTGCGGCCACCTCGACGGCAAGGGCGTGGTGCCGGTGGCCGAGATGTGCGGCAAGCTGCGCGCGGCGCTCGACGCGCGCCGCGACGCCGGCACGCTGATCATGGCGCGCACCGACGCGATCGCGGTCGAGGGCCTGGAGGCGGCCTTCGAGCGCGCGGAGCGCTACCTGGAGTGCGGCGTCGACGCGCTCTTCGTCGAGGCGCTGCGCACGCCGGACCAGATCGATGCGGCCTGCGCGCGCTTCGCCGCGCGCGTGCCGCTGCTCGCGAACATGGTCGAAGGCGGGAAGACGCCGGTGCAGGCGGCCGACGCGCTGCAGGCGCGCGGCTTCCGGATCGCGATCTTCCCCGGCGCCACGGTGCGCGTGGTCGCGCACACGCTGCAGCGCTACTACGCCGAGCTGCGCGAGGCCGGCGGCACCGCCGCCTGGCGCGACCGCATGCTCGACTTCGACGGCCTGAACCGCGTGATCGGCACCCCCGAACTGCTCGAGCTCGGTCGCTCGTACGAGGGCTGAGCCCGCGGACTGCGCGCGGCGCGGGCCTCAGCCGGCCCGACCGCGCAGCCGCTCGAGGTCGAGCAGCTCGGCCCCGCCGCGGGTCAGCCGGACGCTGCCCTCGGCCTCGAGCTGCTTGAGCGCGCGGTTCACCGTCTGGCGCGACAGCGCGAGCATCGTCGCGAGCCGATCCTGCGGCACGCGGACGATCCGCCGGCCGCCTTCGGGCAGGTCGCCGTAGCTCTCCGACAGCAGCACCAGCCGGCGCGCGACGCGATCGATCGCCGGCATGACCGCCGTCTCGTCGAGCGCCTCGAACGCGGTGCGCGTGCGACGCGCGAGAAGCAGCGCGAGTGAGCGCCAGTGCTCGGGGCGGCGTCCGAGGTGGGCGATCAGCGGCTCCAGCGGCACGTGCAGTACCACCGCCGGGCCGTCGGCCCAGGTGTCGTGCGTGCGCGGACCGCCGTCGATCAGCGAGATCTCGCCGAACCAGTGCGGCGGGTCGATCCGGGCCAGCATCGTCTGCTGCCCGTCGCGCGTGCCGCCGGTCGCCGCGAGCGAGCCGTCGACCACGCAGAAGAGTCCGTCGCCCGCATCGCCCTTGAGATACAGGCGCTCCCGGTCGTCGAGCCGCCGCTCGCGCGCGCTGCCCAGCAACGCGTCCTGTAACTCCGGGGGCAACCCCGAGAACCAAGCGCCGCTGCGGGCGACGGTGGCGTGGCGCGAATCCGACGCATCGGCGTCGATGGATCCGTACTGTCGGATAGGCGACATGCGGCGACTTAGGTCCCTGAGATCATCGAACGCGTGGCGTGCGGCACCTCCTGCCCGGAAGGCCGCGCCGCGCACGGGTCCGGGAGTATGCATGGTGGTTCGAGCGTGTGGTCGATCGAGGCTCGCGAGGTCGGAAATTCGACATCGCGCGGTCTCGGCTCGAAGAGGTCGGACGCTGCACGGAGGCGCGTCGCGATGAACGGCGACGGCACCGACGCGTTCACGCAGGTGATCGCCGCGCTCGGGCCCGGCCAGTGGAGCGAGCTGGTCCGCGTCGGGACGCCGCCTTCGATCACGGGTCGCGAGCCGATGGTCGGCGCGGTGCGCCTCGAGGCCCTTCTCGCATGGTTGCCCCGCAGCGAACACGCGCGGGTGCGCAGCGCGATGCAGGCGGTGCGGCTGGGCGCGCCGGCCCAGAGTTGGCGCAGCCTCGACACCGGGCTGACGCTCGGCGTTTCGGGCGGACCCTGGCGCGGCGGACAGTGGGCGTACGCGGTGCGCGCGTGGCCGCACGGCGTCGACGCGACGGACCCGGCGGCGATGTCCGCGCCGCCGATGGCGCCCGCGTCGAACGACGCGCCGACCGCGACCGCCGCGAACGCGGTCGACGGCACGCTCGTCTACGACCCCGCACTCGACAGCCTCAGCCTCGACGACGCGGCCTGTCGTCTGCACGGCCTGCCGGTCTCGCTCGGCCTGCAGGTGCCGATGACCCGCTGGGCCGCGTGCTTCGCGGGCGACGACGGTTTCGTCGCGATCAGCCGGCTGTGCTGGAGCGTGCCGTCGGAGATGCCGATGCGGATCACGCTGCGCCTGGCCGACGGCGAGCGCCGGATCGAACTCGAGCTCGAACGGCCGGTGCCCGACGGCCCGGTGCACGGGCGTTGCCGGCTGCGCGGAACGGACTGAGCGTCGCGGGGCGGTAAGCTCCCGGCGTCGCCTTCCGGAGCCCGCCATGTCCGCCACGCCCACGTTCACGCGCGTCGTCCTCTTCACCGACACCGACGGCCGCGCCCGGTTCCGCGAGGAGTCGGTCCCGCTCGCCGAGGGCACGCCGCAGTCGCGGCTGTCCGCGCTGATGCCCTCGGGCGGGCTGCAGCTGCGCGAGAGCCCGGTGGGCTTCCGCTCGCAGTTCCACGTGACCACCACGCCGCAGTGGGTCTTCATCCTGTCGGGCCGGATGGAGATCGGGCTGCAGGACGGCAGCTCGCGGGTCTTCGGCCCGGGCGAGCACTTCTACTCGGCCGACGTGCTGCCGGCGGGCGCGGCCTTCGATCCCGCCGTGCACGGCCACTGGAGCCGGCAGGTCGGCGACGAGCCGCTGCGGACGCTGTTCGTGCGGGGCTGAGGCAGCGCCTCAGCCCGGCTCGATCCGCCGCTTCAGCTCCGGTGGATTCGCGAAGGTCCTGCGGAACGCGTCGGCGCCCTCGAGCGAGAAGCGCACGCCGGCCGCCTTCACCGCGGTCTCCGGCACCTTCGCGAGCGGTGTGTAGCGCGGATGGTGGTGGTCCAGGTAGGGATCGTTGCGCGCGGCGTTGTAGCACATGATCACCGTCCAGCGCCGGTGCGGCGAGCGGTTCTGGTCGGAGCGGTGCATCACGTTCGCGTGGAAGAACAGGCCGTCGCCGGGCTCCATCTCGACGTACACCCGCTCCATCGTCGCGAGCATCCGCTCGACCCGCTTCGGGTCCGCGCCCACCTGCTCGCCCGGCAGCACGCCGTGGTCCACGCGCCCGGCGAGGTGCGAGCCGCGCAGCACCTGCAGGCAGCCGTTCTCGCGGGTGGTCCGGTCGAGCGCGAGCATCATCGACGCCATGGTCGGCAACAGGCAGCCGTTGTGGTACCAGTAGCCGTAGTCCTGGTGCCACTCCCACGCGCCGCCGTCGTAGGGCTCCTTGGCGGTCAGCTTCGAGTGGTAGTGGTAGACCTCGCCGCCGAGCATCGCCTCCATCGTGTCGACGACCCGCGGCGAGCGTGCGGCGAGGCCGTAGACGCTGTCGCCGGGATGGTTCCAGGTCGCCATCCGCGTCGCCTTGCCCTCGGCGTCGCGGCGGTCGTAGAGGCTCGCGCGCAGCGCCGGGTCCTGCTCGATCGCGGCCCGCAGGATCGCGGTCTCCTCGGTGTCGAACAGCGCGCGCACGAGCACGTAGCCGTCGCGTTCGTAGGCGGCCTGCTGCTCGGGGGTGAAGATCGAGGGCATCGGTGTCTCCGTGTGGGACTCAGCGCGCGGGCACGCCGAGCAGCGAGGCGAACCCCGCGGGATCGGCCAGCCGCAGCAGCGGCGCCCCGGCCGCGTCGGCACGCCGCAGCAGGCCCGCCGGCGCGTAGAGCCACCGCACGGTGCCCGCAGCGCCCACCACGTCGAGCCGCCAGCGCCACGCGGTGTCCGCCGGCGCGGACGGGTCGGGCCGCGCGTCCGCGAGGTGGTCGGCCAGGTCGAGCATCGCACGCGGCGTCGCGATCACGCCGATCACGTTCGAGTCAGCGTCGAGCAGCACGACGCGCCGCGGCACCTCCGCCGCGCGCGCGGCGACCGATGCCGACCCGGGACCGAGGGCGAGGGCGAAGGCCCGCAGCGCGCGGCGCCGGGCGGGCGAGGGCGGCGATCCGCCGTGACCGTCAGTCGCCACCGCAGCCTCCGCCGCCGTCCCCGTCGCCGCCGTCCGAGCCGCCGCCGGACTCCGCCAGGCCGTCGGTGCCGCCGTCGTAGCCCGTGTCGGAGAAGTCGCCGCCGCAGTGCGGGCCGCCGCTGCCGCCGGCGCGCAGCCGCTCGGCCATGCAGTCCGCGAGGTACTCGAAGCCGCCCGCGATCCCGAGCTTGCGGTCCAGCGCGAACAGCAGCGGCAGCCGCGCCGGCTTGCGCGGATCGATGTTCTCGTCGCGGCAGGCCCAGGTCCAGCAGCGGCGCAGGCCGCTGTTGTCGCGCCGGTCGGCGCCGAGCACCACCGCCGGCGTGTGGTCGAGGAAGCGGCCGAACGCGCCGTTGCAGAACTCGCGGTAGTGGCGCGTGTACAGGATGAACTCGTGCCAGAGGTCGTCGGCCACCTGCGAGGGCATGGAGACGAACTGCCGGCCGCTCAGCAGGTGAGCGAGGAAGAACTGGCGCAGCCCCTGCGCGACCAGCATGCAGTCGCGGGCCGCGAGCTGCGGATGCCGCGCGCGCAGTTTCGCGAACAGGCCCGGCGGGAACACGAAGCGGCGCACGAAGGCCTCGCGCCGGTATCGCTGCACACGCACCCAGAGCAGCGTGCACGCCGCGACGAGCAGGGTGATCACGATCGACGACGACAGCACGCTTCGGGCCTCCGGGACGCGTCCGGCCGAGCGTAGCAGCGGACCGCCGTCCCGGCGACCGCCGTCGCCCGACGGATCGCGCGGACGGTGCCGTCCGGCGGACCGCGCGCTTGCCGGCCGGCGCCGGCCGCGCCACAGTGCGGGACCGCGCCCGACGAGGCGCCGCGACGCACGACCGAGACCCGAGGAGACCCGATGCTCAGCTACGACGTGATCGAACACGGCAAGCCGCTGCAGGCGCGCCTGCGGGAGACCCCCGAGCCGCAGGGGGCCGAGGTCCGGGTGCGGATCGTGCGCTCGGGCGTCTGCCACTCGGATCTGCACATCTGGGAGGGCTACTTCGATCTCGGCGGCGGCAAGCGGTTCTTCGTGAAGGACCGCGGCTGCGTGCCGCCGTTCACCACCGGCCACGAGCCCTTCGGCGTGGTCGACGCGCTCGGCCCGGATGCACGCGGCGTCGCGATCGGCGACCGCCGCATCGTCTATCCGTGGATCGGCTGCGGCCGCTGCCCGGTCTGCGCCGATGGCGACGACCACCTGTGCCTCGCGCAGCGCTTCGTCGGCGTCACGCGACCCGGCGCCTACGCCACCCACATCGTGGTGCCGGACGCGAAGTACCTGGTCGAGGCCGACGGCATCGACGAGGCCTGGGCCGCGACCCTCGCCTGCTCCGGCCTCACCGTGCACAGCGCGATCGGCAAGCTGCCGCGGCTCGCGCCGCGCCACCGCGTCGCGGTCATCGGATGCGGCGGGCTCGGCATGACGGCGATCGCGATGCTGCGCGCGGCCGGCGTCGAGCGGGTGATCGCCTGCGACGTCGATCCGGCGAAGCTCGAGCGCGCGCGTGCGCAGGGCGCGGCCGAGACCCTCGACACCCGCGGGTCCGACGCCGTGGCGCGGCTGCAGGCCCTCGCGGAGGGTCAGCTCGCCGGCGTGCTCGACCTCGTCGGGATGCCGGCCACCGCGACGCTCGGCATCGGCGCGCTGTGCAAGGGGGGGCACTACGTGCTGTGCGGCCTGTTCGGCGGCGAGCTCACGCTGTCGTGGCCGCCGATCGCGCAGCGTGGCATCTCGATCCGCGGCTCCTACGTCGGCAGCCTGCGCGAGCTGCACGAGGTGGTCGCGCTCGCGAAGAGCGGTCGGCTCGCACCGCCGCCGATCGAGGTCCGGCCCGCCGCCGAGGCGAGCCGCAGCCTGGAGGACCTGCGCGACGGCCGGGTGATGGGCCGCGTGGTCCTCGACTTCGACGGGGCGGATGCGTGAAGCCCGGACACCCCGAGGTGCGCGGGCTGGTGACGCGGCGTCGCCTGCCCGGGCGGATGCGCGAGCGGCTCGGCCTCTGAGGCGGCGCCGAGCAGGGACCGCCGGGCCGTGCCCGGCGCCCCGGCTCAGGCCTCGGGGTGCCAGGCCGGCTTGCGCTTCTCGAGGAAGGACGCGATGCCCTCCCGACCCTCGGCGCTTGCGCGCGCGGCGGCGATGCGCCGCGCGGTGTCGGCGACCAGCGCGTCGTCGATCGGGCGCCCGCCCACCTCGCGGATCAGCGCCTTGGTCGCGGCGAGCGCCGCCGGACCGCCCTGCAGCAGGTGGCCGAGCAGCGCGTTGACGGCGGCGTCGAGCTCCTCGGCCGGCACGATCTCCTGCACCAGCCCGTGCCGGTAGGCCTCGGCGCCGTCGAAGACCTCGGCGGTGAGGAACCAGCGGGCCGCCTGCCGCGCGCCCATCGCGCGGATCACGTAGGGGCTGATCATCGCGGGGATCAGGCCGATCCGGACCTCGGTCAGGCAGAACTTCGCGTCGATGGAGGCGACGGCGATGTCGCAGGCGGTGACCAGGCCGAGGCCGCCGGCGAAGGCCGGCCCGTGCACGCGCGCGACGGTGGGCTTCGGCGATTCGGCGATGGTCCGCAGCAGCGCGGCGAGCTTGGCCGCGTCGGCCTCGTTCTCGGCGGCGCCGTAGGTCGCGGCCGACTTCATCCAGTTCAGGTCGGCGCCGGCGCAGAAGGCCTTGCCGTGCCCGGCGAGCACGATCGCCCGCACCGCGTCGTCGTCCGAGGCCCGCGCGACCGCGTCGGTGAGCTCGGCGATCAGCTCGGGGCTCATCGCGTTGCGCACATCGGGCCGGTTCAGCCAGATCACGGCGACGCCCTGCTGCAGGGTGGTCTCGAGGGTGGTGTAGCTCATGGCGGGTGCATCGGTCGGGTCTCGGGTCGCGCAAGCATACCGGCCCGCGGCGGACCGATCGCCGTCGCGCGGGTTTGCCCGCGGCTCCGGCATTCCGTAGGCTGCGTCGGGGCCGCTCCGGGCGGCCGTCGACGGAGACCGGACCCGATGACCACCCCTCGTGCGCAGGCGATCGCCGCGCTCACCGCACCCGGGCAGCCCCACGCGCTCGTCGACGCGACGATCGACGGCCGCCGGCTGCGGGTGTTCGCGAACGCGCCGCGTTCGCTGCGCGCGCTGTTCGCCGAGACCGCGACCGACGCGCCCTTCCTGTCCTACGGCGACGAGCGCTGGACCTTCGCGCAGGCGCGGGCGCACGCGGCGCGGATCGCCCGCGTGCTGGTCGACGCGGCCGGCGTGCGGCCCGGCGACCGGGTCGCGATCGCGATGCGCAACTACCCCGAGTGGATCCTCGCGTTCACCGCGGTGACCTCGATCGGCGCGGTCGCGGTCGCGATGAACGCACACTGGCAGGCCGACGAGATGGGCTACGCGCTGCGCGACTGCGGCGCGGTGG
>JBAXJZ010000071.1:0-11897 GCA_037137595.1 Burkholderiales bacterium
CGGAGCCGAGCGCAGCGGGAACTCGCCAACGTCGCCCGCGGCGGCCTGCTGCCGAAGCTGGACCTGCGGGCCAACACCGGCAAGGAGGAATCGCGTCCCGGCTCGGTGATCGACGAGGCCACCGGACAGGTGGTGCTGCGCTCGCTGCACAACCGTCAGGACACCGCGCTGGTGCTCCGGCAGTCGATCTGGGACGGATCGGCCATCGGAGAGTGGTCGCGGCAGAAGTCGTTGACCGAAGCGGCCGAGGCCGGGCTGGGTTCCGCGCGCGACCAACTGGCGCTCGATGCCGGCACCGCGCACCTCGACCTGCTCCAGTACCGGCTCGCACTGCAGTTCGCCCGCGACTACCGGGTCGGCCTCGAACAGCTCTATCAGTATGTCGAACGGCGCTCGCAGGGCGGCGGAGCCAGCGCGGCCGAGGCCGAGCGGGTCAAGGCGCGGGCGATCAACGCGCGTTCGACGGTGATCGAGGCACAGGGCGCGCTGGAATCGGCACTGGTGAGCTATCGCCGACTCACCGGCGGCGTGCCGGAGGCCCTGCGGACCGACGACCTCGCCTCGATCCGCGATCTCCCGGAACTCGAGTCAGCGCTCACTCAGGCCCGAGGCACCAATCCGCAAATCGTTCAGCTCAGGAAGACCCTCGCCTCGGTCGAGTCCGAGGAGCGGGCGACCCTCGCGAAGCTGGCGCCGAAGTTCGAGCTCGAGGTCGGCAACTATCGTACGACGAACGCCGGTGGCCGCCCGGGCACGACCGACGACACGCGAGCGATGCTCGTGCTGAGCTGGAACCTGCTGTCCGGCGGTTCCGACCTCGCCCAGCTGCGTTCGATCCGCGCCCGGCAGGACGAGACCAAGTTCCGCCTGCTCGACCTGGAGCGGCGGCTCGAGGAATCGCTGCGGGTGACCTACAACACGCTCGACGCGGTCACCCAGCGCGCCGCGGCGGTCCGTGATGAGATGACTGCGAACGAGCGCGTGGTGAGCGCGTTCCAGGAGCAGTTGGTGCTTGCTAACCGCCCGCTCCTCGACGTGCTGGATGCACAGCAGCGCCTCTACCAGAGCCGGAACGAACTGCTGCGCCTGACCGCGCTGCAGGCCAGCCTCGCGCTGCAGGTCCGGCGACAGCTCGGCGGCCTGGCCCCCGAAGGCCCGGAATACCGCGAGCCGCCGCCGTCGGTGTCCTCGTCGATCCCCTCGCTGCCGCCGGCGCGCTGACAGATGGAAGGCGGCAAGGAAACCAACTACTGGCCGGGCTTCGTCGACGCCCTGGCGAACGTCGTCGTGACGATGGTGTTCGTGCTGGTGGTGTTCGTCATCGCGCTGCTCTACTTCGCCCAGAACAAGGCGAAGGAAGTGGTCGCGGTCGCGGTGGCCGCCGCCGAGGCGAAGGCGGCCGGCGCGACCCCCGCGACGCAGCAGGGCGGCGAGACCGCCACGCCGAAGGCCGGAGCCGCCTCCCGGAACGTCCACCAGGGCGGGCCGACCGCCGCCGACCAGAAGGGCGGGCCGCAGGCCCAGCAGGGCGCCTCGACCGCCGCCGGCGCCGATGCCGCGCTCCAGAAGAAGATCGACGCGCTGCAGAAGGAGAACGAGCAGCTCAAGAAGGCGTTGCAGATGGCCGCCGCCCAGGACTCGACCACGCCCTCGCCGGCGTCGGGCTCGATCCGGCCGCAGGCGGGCAACGTCAACCGGTCCGAGCTGAAGGTCGCCGAACAGGTGACCGCGCCTGGCGCGTCCACCGCGCCGGCCCAGATCAAGGGCGCCCAGGGCGCGATCGAGATCCTCTTCCCGGCGGGCGTCACCGAGCTCGACAAGGACTCGCTCGCCAAGCTCGAGGCCGCGTTCGCCGCCCTGTCCGACAAGGCCAAGGCCGCCGGGCTCGAACTCGTCAGCGTGCCCGAGGCGGGCGGCGCCTATTCCGAGGGCCGCCGCCTCGCCTACTACCGCAACCTCGCGGTGCGCAACTGGCTGATCGAGCGGGGCCTGCCCGCCTCGGCCGTGAAGATGCGCATCTCTGACCGGGACACCGGCAAGCCCAACGCGGTGCTCATGGTCTCCCCTTCGGCGTCCTGACCGGCCGCCGCCCCTCGCCCCCACCGGACCCCTCCCGATGAGTCTCGCTTCGCTCAGGCTCGACGAAGGCATCGCGCAGGACGGCGCGTTCCGCCGTTCGTCGCTCTTCGTGTTCGCCGCCGGGTCCATCGTGGCCGGCCTCTTCGTCTGGGCCTCGGTGGCCTCGGTCGACAAGATCGTCCGCGCCGAGGGCCGGATCATCCCGTCGGCCAAGAGCCAGGTGATCCAGCACCTCGACGGCGGCATCGTCTCGTCGATCGCGGTGAAGGAGGGCGACTACGTCCACCACGACCAGCTGCTCGCCACGATCGACCCGACCCGCGCCGACGCGACGCTGGCCGAGCGCAAGTCGCGACGCATCGAGCTGCTGGCGAAGGCCGCGCGGCTCACTGCCGAGGCCGACGGTGCGACGACGCTGAAGCTGCCGGCCGACATCCCGGCGAACGCGCCGCAGGTGCGCGCCGAGATCGACGCGTTCACCTCGCGGCGCGACCGTGTGCTGCAGGAGCAGCGCGTGCTGCGCGAGCAGGTCCAGCAGCGGCGCGCCGAGCTCTCCGAGCAGGAGTCGCGCGCGCGCAGCCTCACCGGCGAGGCGGAAGTCGCGCGTCGCCAGCTCGTGCTCGTGCAGCAGCTGATCCAGCGCGCCGCCGCCTCGCAGCTCGAGGTGCTCGACGCGCAGGCGCGCCTGCAGCGCATCGAGACGCAGATCAGCGACGCGCAGTCGGCGGCGCCCAAGCTGCGCGCCGCGATCGCGGAGAACGAGGAGCGCGCACGCGAGATCGCGGCGCGCCTGCGCGCCGACGCGCGCACCGAGCTCGCGCAGGTGAACGGCGAGCTGCAGCGCGTCGACCAGGAGATCCGCGGCGAGAGCGACCGAGTCGCGCGCACCGAGCTGCGCGCGCCGGTCGACGGCGTGGTGAACCGCGTCTACATCAACACGGTGGGCGGCGTCGTGCGGCCGGGCGAGCCGATCTTCGAACTCACGCCGGTCGACGGCAAGGTGCTCGTCGAGGCCCGCGTGAAGCCGTCGGACCGCGCCGAGCTGCGCGAAGGCGTGCCCGCGAACGTGCGCGTCAGCGCCTTCGACAGCGTGCGCTACGGCGTGCTTCGGGGGCAGGTGACCGAGGTGAGCGCGGACACCGTGCCCGACGAACGCGGCGACCGCTTCTTCCGCGTGAAGGTAGCGGTCGATGCGGGCAGCAGTTCCGTACCCGTCGACCGTCTGTCAGCCGGCATGACCGCTACGGCCGATCTCGTGACGGGAAACCGCACGATTTTTGAATACTTGGTGTCGCCGCTGCATCGGTTCGGCAGCCGTGCGCTCACCGAACCCCGATGACTCCAGGACGCAGACCGCAATGAAACGCGACCTCCGGAAATACTTCGTTCTCGGTGCCCTGCCGATGGCAGCCACCGTGGGCGGCGGCTTCCTGTTCAAGGGCTTCGTGGTCCACGCGATCGAGACCAACCTCGCGCTGAACCTGAAGATCCTGATCACGATGGCCATCGGCGCGGTGCTGATGTACTGGCGCATGTGGCAGATGTGGACCGAGGACAAGGCGCTCCGACGGTTCGCGACGATCGCACACGCGAGCAAGGAGGAGGACCCCGAGCTCGTCGGCAAGCGGATGCGCGAGATCCTCGACTCCAAGGACTTCGCCAGGCGCGACATCAAGAAGGTCCTGCAGCCGGTCGCGCAGACCGGCGGGCGCATCCGTTCGCGGGTGGACCAGGCCGCGATCGAGGCCGAGATCCACTCGATGAAGGCCGAGCTCGAGGCGCGCTGGGAGTTCCCCAACTTCCTCGTCGGCTTCATGGTGGCGCTGGGCCTGCTCGGTACCTTCATCGGTCTGCTCGAGACCCTGGTCGGCACCTCGGCGCTGATCGGCAACTTCGGCACCGGCGGCAACCTCGACGAGGCGATCGGCAAGCTGGTCACGGACTGCAGAAGCCGCTCGCCGGCATGGGCACGGCGTTCTCCGCGTCGATGTTCGGCCTGGTCGGCTCGTGTGTGCTGGGCATGATCATGATGTCGGTGCGCTCGTTCGGCTCGGCGCTGGTGGGCAACGTCCACGCGACGGTCACCGAGTTCACCGAGCGGCTGGCGCCGGTCAACTCGGCGGCCAACGGCGCGTCGGTCAGCGAGGGCTTCCTCGCCAACGCGATGGCCGACATGCTCGACGTCCAGCGCGAGGCGCAGGAGACCTTCAACCGCTCGCTGCAGTCGACGGTCACCGTGGCCGCCCGCACCGAAGGCGTGCTCGGCAAGCTCGACCAGCTCGCGCAGGCGGTGGCCGGCCAGACCGAGGCGATCAAGCGCAGCAACGACCTGGCCGGCGTCGGTCCGCGGATGCGCGAACTCGCCGAACAGAACCTCGCCGAGAGCAAGGCGATGGTCGGCGGTGTCACCGCGCAGATCCGCGCGGTCGAGGCCCTGCAGATCGCGATCGCGTCGCTCGAGCGCCGGATCGCCGCCCAGGTGGACGGCGCGGCGCGCGAGCGCGAGCTGATGCGCGCGCACCTCGCGTCGGTGACCGAGAGCCAGGACGCGACCCGCAAGATGCTGGCCTCGCTGATGGACGCGCAGCGCGAGCAGCAGTCGGTCAACGCCACCGAGATGCAGGCGCTGCGTCAGGCCACGATCGACAACCAGGCGGCGATGGCCGGCTGGGCGTCCCGACTGGGCCACCTGCAGCAGATCGCGGGTGACCAGCTGGTGCTGTCGGAGCGCCAGGGTGTCGCGATCGAGCAGATGACCGCGGCGCTGCAGGGCATGACCACGCAGATCACCGCCGGCATCGAGCAGCAGGCACGCGACACCGCCGCCGCGCGCAGCGCGCAGATCGACGTCGCCAAGCAGCTGTCGGGGCTGGGCACCGTGCTGCGGCTGAACAACGAGCAGGTGGTCGAGCACATGACCAAGCTCGCCGAGTCGACGCAGCAGCACAGCGCGATGGCGGGCATGGTGGCCCAGGAGATCCGCGCCCTGAAGGGCGGCATCGGTCGCGAGGTCCGCAAGGAACTGCGCGAGGCCGTCGGTCAGATCGCCGCCCAGAACGGCGCCGGAGCCACGCACGACGATTGATGACGCGCGCTGTCCGACCCCGTGACGCCGCCCGGGCCTGTCCCGGGCGTCGCCACGTCAGCGCCCCGAATGCACTGAATCACTGATCGAGCCGAACCCTATGAGCAGCAGCCTCTCTTCGACCCAGAACGCGAAGATCGTCAAGGCCGCGGATGGCGTCTACAAGGTCGACGTGCCGCGAGGCTCGGTCGCGACCGTGCAGGCGGCCGACCTCGACCTCGTCCTGGTGCTCAAGGACGGCACGAGGGTCGTGCTGGCGAACGCCGCGATCGACGCGATGGACGCGAAGCCGCCGACCGTGATCTTCGCCGACGGCAGGTCGGTGCCGTCCGCGGACATGCTGGCCGAGGTCGGCAAGGTCGACAAGGTCAAGTACTCGATGCAGTCGGTGTCGTCGGCCGAGAAGCAGGCGCTTGCGGGCGCGGCCGACGAGGGCAAGCGGCGCGGTGGTCAGGACGAGCAGACCCGGCGCGGCGCCGAGAGCGACGCGGAGCGCCGCGGCGGCGCCGATCAGGGCGAACGCGCGGGTGCCGCGCCGGTGCCGCAGGCGCCGGCGAGCGTCACCGAGTCGCAGGCGTCGAAGGCCAGCGCGGCCGCCGCGAAGGCCTCGGCCGCCGGCGCCGGCCAGTACGCCGATCCGCCCGCGCTGCCGAGCCCGCCGCCCAAGGAGGCCTCGCCGTTCAACGCGGTGCCGATGAAGCCCGGCATGATCGTGCAGAAGCCGCCGGCCGATCCGCCGCCGCCGCCGCCTGCCGAGCCGCCGCCCCCGCCGCCCCCGCCCCCGCCGCCGCCGTCGGCGGCGAAGCCGATCGAGATCTCGCTTCCGCCGAAGCCGATCATCGACATGAAGCTGGTCAACGTCGTCGGCTCGAAGATCGAGGCGCTGCCCAGCGGTGGCGGTGCGCGCGTCCGAGGCGCCGGCGGCATCGACGGCTCCGACACCGACACGAACCCCAACGTGCAGTCGGCGCCGGAGCTGCTGCGCGGTTCCGACCAGGCCGACGTGATCGAGGGCGACGGCATGGTCGCGCCCGAGGGCTCGTTCGCGCGCGTGCTGGCGCTGTCGGTGCTCGGCGTGAGCGAGGTCCGCTCGATCGTCATCAGCGGCATCCCCGCCGACTACACGCTGTCGGGCGCGACCCGGCAGGACGACGGCAGCTGGAAGCTGAACATTCCCGCCGGCACGGACCTGTCGTCGCTGAAGATCCAGATCACCTACCCGGTGACCGACGAGTCGCAGCCGTCACGCTTCACGATGAACGTGACGATGGACCTCACCGACGTCAACGGCACGTCGGGCTCGATCTCCCGCACGGTCGACGTGCTGGTTCAGGAGGTCAACGGGCCGGCCGACATGATCAGCGTCGACCCGGTCACCGGCGAGCCGGTGTTCGTGCTGCCGCTGCGGGGCTTCGCCGACGAGATCCGCGCCGGCGCGGGCGACGACGTGGTGCGCGGCCAGGCGGGCAACGACAAGCTCTACGGCGAGGACGGCAACGACCAGCTGTTCGGCGGCGTCGGTGACGACACGCTGGTCGGCGGCGCGGGCGCGGACACGCTCGATGGCGGCACCGGTCGCGACACCGCGAGCTGGTTCGACGCGACCGGCGCGGTGGTGGTCGATCTCGCGGCGCAGACGGTCTCGGGCGCGGGCGCGGCAGGCGACCAGATCACCTCGATCGAGAATGCGGTCGGCGGCATCTACGACGACACGCTCAGCGGCAGCGCAGGCGCAAACGTGATCGCCGGTGGTGCGGGCGACGACGTCATCGCGGGCCGCGGGGGTGCCGACACGCTGCTCGGCGGCAACGGCATCGACACGCTCGACTACACCGAATCGACGGCCGCGGTGTCGGTCAACCTGCAGACCGGCACGACCGGCGGCGGCGATGCGCAGGGAGACGTCATCTCCAACTTCGAGAACGTCCGCGGCTCGGCCGGCAACGACGTCCTCGTCGGCGACGCCGGCGCGAACCGGCTCGAGGGCCGGGGGGGCGACGACGTCCTCGCCGGCGGCGCGGGCGTCGACACGCTCGACGGTGGCGTGGGCATCGACCGTGCCGACTACGCGGCCTCGCTGCTCGCGGTCGACGTCGACCTGCAGGCCGGCACCGGCTCCGGCGGCGACGCCGAAGGCGACGTGCTGGTGTCGATCGAGAACCTGACGGGCAGTGCGGCGGCCGACACGCTCGCCGGCAGCACGGCGGCGAACCGGATCGACGGCGGCGCCGGCAACGACCGCATCGACGGCCGCGAGGGCGACGACACCCTGACCGGCGGCAGCGGCGACGACGTCCTGGTGGGCGGTGCCGGTGCGGACCAGCTGCTCGGCGGCGACGGCATCGACACCGCGCGCTACGACGACGCGTCCGCCGCGATCACCGTGCGTCTCGACGGCACGGCGGGCGTCGGCGACATCGCCGACGGCGACCAGCGGATCGGCGTCGAGAACGTGGTCGGCAGCCGCTTCGGCGACACGCTGATCGGCGACGGCGGCGCGAACCGCCTCGACGGCGCCGCGGGCAACGACACGCTGATCGGCGGCGCGGGCGCGGACGTCCTCGAGGGCGGCTCGGGCATCGACACCGCGGACTATTCGGCTTCGCAGGCCGGCATCAACATCGACCTGACGCGGACCGGCGCCCAGCTCGGCGGCGACGCCGACGGGGACATGCTCGCCAACGTCGAGAACGTCACCGGCTCGGCCTACGCGGACCTGCTGCGCGGCAACGACGTCGCGAACAGCCTGGAGGGCGGGCAGGGCAACGACACGCTGTCCGGCGGCGGCGGCAACGACGTGCTGCTCGGCGGCGATGGCGACGACACGCTGCTCGGCGGCGCCGGCGCGGACACGCTGAACGGCGGCGCGGGCATCGACACGGCCGACTACTCGGACGCGGTCACCGGCGTCTCGATCGACCTCACCGGCGCGACCGCGGCCAGCGGCGGCACGGCCGAAGGCGACCTGCTGCTCGGCATCGAGAACGTCGTCGGCGGCGCCGGCGACGACAGCTTCGTGTCGTCGGTCGCGGCCAACACGATCACCGGCAACGCCGGCTTCGACACCGTGTCGTACGCGGTCTCCGCGGGCGCGGTCGACGTCGACCTCACCCGCAACGACAGCCAGTTCGGCGGCTCGGCGCAGGGCGATCGCCTGTCGGGCATCGACGCCGTGATCGGCTCGGGCTACGGCGACGTGCTCGCCGGCACGGCCGGGGCGAACCGTCTCGAGGGCGGCAGCGGCGACGACCTGCTGGTCGGTCGCGGCGGCGCCGATACGCTGGTCGGCGGCCAGGGCGACGACACGGTCTCGTACGCCGATTCCGCGGGCGGCGTGAACGTCTCGCTGGAGACCGGTGCGACCAACACGGGCGGCGACGCCCAGGGCGACGTCATCGAGTCCGCCGAGAACATCATCGGCTCGTCGCTCAGCGACTCGCTGGTCGGCAACTCGGGCGCCAACCGCCTGGCGGGCGGCGACGGCAACGACCGGCTGCGCGGCGGCGGCGGCGCGGACGTGCTGGACGGCGGCATCGGCACCGACACGGTCGACTACGCGGGTTCCGTCGCGGCGGTGACCGTCGACCTCCGTTCGAACGGGGCGCAGGTCGGCGGCGACGCGGCCGGCGACGTGCTGTCGAGCATCGAGAACGTCTCGGGCTCGGCGTACAACGACACGCTGTCCGGCACCGCCGGGGCCAATCTGCTGGAAGGCCAGGCGGGCGACGACACGCTCGAGGGCCGCGAAGGCGCCGACACGCTCGCCGGCGGCGCGGGCTCCGACACCGCGTCGTACGCGGGGTCCCTGTCGGCCGTCCAGGTCGACCTCGTCAACGCGGGCGCGCAGGTCTCGAGCGGCGACGCCTCGGGTGACGTGCTGACCGGCATCGAGCACCTCGCGGGCTCGGGTTTCGGCGACCGGCTGTCCGGCGACGCTGACGCGAACCGTCTCGACGGCGGCGCGGGCGACGACGTGCTCGAGGGTCGCGGCGGCGCCGACACGCTGGTCGGCGGCGCGGGGACCGACACCGCGTCGTACGCCAGCGCGGCGTCCGGAGTCACGGTGGACCTCGGACTCCCGGGCGTGCAGGTCTCGGGCGGCGACGCCTCGGGCGACGTGCTCTCGGGCATCGAGAACGTCACCGGCAGCCGTCAGGCCGACGTGCTGCGCGGCGACGGCGGCGGCAACGTGCTCGACGGCGGCGACGGCGACGACCTGCTCGAAGGCCGTGCCGGCGCCGACACGCTGACCGGCGGCGCGGGCGTCGACACCGCCACGTACGCGAACTCGCTGGTCGGTGTCTCGGTGCGCCTGGACGGCATCGCCGGCACGGGCGGCGAGGCCCAGGGCGACGTGCTGAACGGCGTCGAGAACGTCGTCGGCTCGGCCTTCAACGATCGCCTCTTCGCGTCGGCCTCGGCCAACGACTTCGAGGGCGGCGACGGCGTCGACACGGTCGACTACTCGCTCGCGGCCGGCTCGGTCGCCGTCGACCTGTCGTCGGTGGCGCAGGCCGGCGTCGGCGCCGGCTGGGCGACCAACGACCGGCTGTCGAACATCGAGAACGCCGAGGGCTCCGCCTTCGACGACCAGCTGTCGGGCAACTCGCAGGCGAACGCGCTGTCCGGCGGCGTGGGCAACGACGTGCTCGAAGGGCGCGGCGGCGCGGACACCCTGACCGGCGGCGCCGGGGTCGACACCGCGAGCTACGCGAACTCGGGTGCGGCCGTGACCGTCGACCTGACGGTCAGCGGCGCGCAGACCAGCGGCGGCGACGCCTCGGGCGACGTGCTGCAGGAGATCGAGAACCTCACCGGTTCGGTCTTCGGCGATACGCTGCGCGGCGACGCGGGCGCGAACGTGCTGGTCGGCGGCGACGGCGGCGACACGCTCGAAGGCCGTGCCGGCGCGGACCAGCTGGTCGGCGGCGGCGGTTTCGACGTCGCGAGCTACAACAGCTCCGCGGCCGGCGTGACGGTCGACCTGTCGGTCACCGGCGCGCAGGGCGGCGGCGGCGATGCGGCCGGCGACGTGCTCTCGGGCATCGACGGCCTGGCCGGCTCGGCCTACAACGACACCCTGCGCGGCGACGCCGGCGGGAACTGGCTGCGTGGCCAGGGCGGCAACGACGTGCTCGAGGGCCGCTCGGGCGCCGACACGCTCGACGGCGGCACGGGCACCGACACCGCGAGCTACGCGAACTCGACCCAGGGCGTGACGGTCGACCTGACGGCCGCCGGCGCGCAGGTCAGCGCCGGCGATGCCGACGGCGACGTCCTGTCGAACATCGAGTCGCTGCTGGGCTCGAGCTCCGGCGACACGCTGCGCGGCGACGCGAACGCGAACACGCTCAACGGCGGTGCCGGCAACGACACCCTCGAGGGCCGCGGCGGCGCCGACACGCTGACCGGCGGCACCGGTACCGACACCGCGAGCTACGCGGACTCGGCCGACGGCGTGACCGTCGACCTCGCGATCGCCAGCGCGCAGTCCAGCGCCGGCGACGCGTCGGGCGACGTCCTCAGCTCCATCGAGAACCTGATGGGTTCGACGCTCGCCGACACGCTGCGCGGCGACGTCGGCGCGAACCGCCTGGACGGCGGCGCGGGCAACGACGTGCTCGAGGGCCGCGCCGGGGCCGACACCCTGATCGGCGGCGGCGACTTCGACACCGCGAGCTACGCGAGTTCGGCCGCGGGCGTCACCGTCGACCTGAACCTGTCGAGCGCCCAGGTCAGCGCGGGCGACGCGAGCGGCGACGTGCTGTCCGGCATCGACGCGCTGCTGGGCTCGGCCAACGCCGACACGCTGCGCGGCAGCCAGTGGGACAACCGCCTCGACGGCGGTGACGGCGACGACGTGCTGCAGGGCCGCGGCGGCGCCGACCTGCTGATCGGCGGCAACGGCCGCGACACCGCGACCTACGCCGACTCGGCCGACGCGGTGCAGGTGGACCTGACGGTCGCGGGCGCGCAGGCCTCGACCGGCGACGCCGACGGCGACGTGCTGTCCGGCATCGAGAGCCTGGTCGGCTCGGCCAACGACGACACGCTGTCGGGCGACGCCCAGGCCAACGCGCTGCAGGGCGGCGCGGGCAACGACGTGCTCGACGGCCGCGCCGGCGCGGACACCCTGGACGGCGGCGACGGCCGCGACGAGGTCTCCTACGGGAACTCCTCGGCCGGCGTCTCGGTCGACCTCCAGATCGTCGGCGCCCAGGGCGGCACCGGCGACGCGGCCGGCGACGTGCTCGTCAACGTCGAGGCGCTGGTCGGCTCGGCGCAGGCCGACACGCTGCGCGGCGATGTCGCCGCGAACGGCCTGACCGGCGGCGCGGGCGACGACGTGCTCGAGGGCCGCGGCGGCGCCGACACCCTCGACGGCGGCTCGGGCAACGACACCGCGAGCTACGCGAGCTCCGCGCTCGGCGTGACGGTCGACCTCAACGCGGCGTTCCAGGCGGGCGGCGACGCGGCCGGCGACGTGCTGAACGACATCGAGAACGTGGCCGGCTCCGCGGGCGCGGACACCTTGCGCGGCGACGCGGGCGCCAACGTGCTGTCCGGCAACGCGGGCGACGACCTCATCGAGGGCCGCGCGGGCGCGGACACCCTGGCCGGCGGCGCCGGCAGCGACACGGTCAGCTACGCGAGCTCCTCGGTCGGCGTGACGGTGGACCTGGCGACCGCGGGCGCGCAGGCCAGCGCCGGCGACGCGTCGGGCGACGTGCTG